>CAJUPS010000014.1 GCA_910588045.1 uncultured Oscillospiraceae bacterium
ACAGCGATGCGTCTATACATTTATTTCCCTGGTCTACCTTGACAGGAGCGGATCAGATTGGTGGCTATATAAAGAGCGCCATTTGGTTGAGTGCTTCTTCCAAAAGCTCAAATGGTTTCGCAGGATTGCCACAAGGTATGACAAGTTGGATGCTTCTTTTCTCGCCTTTGTTTACTTGGCCTCTATCGCTATTTTATTAATTTAGCATAACTTCCTCGTTTTTTCAAACAAGCCCTAATGAAAAATGGAAAGGAAGTAAATTGTAATGAAAAAGGTCATCAATGGTAAGATGTACAACACCGAAACAGCGGAACGACTCGCCGAATAGGACAACGGCCGGTGGGGCAGCTTTGACGCCTGTTCGGAGACGTTGTACCGGAAGCGCAACGGTGAACTGTTCCTCCACGGCGATGGAGGATGCAGATCCCCGTATTCCAAGTTCAGCGGCGATGGTTTGGAGGTAGGCAGCCAAGCGATTATCCTCCTGTCCGAAAAGGAAGCCCGGGAGTGGGCAGAGGAGCACTTGAACGGGGATGAGTATGAAGAGATCTTTGGCGTAGTCGAGGAGGACGAGAGCCAGGCTACCATTACGATCTCCATCTCCGCCAATGCGATGGACTGCGGACAGAGAGCTGCCGCCAAGAGGGGAATTTCACTGCTGGCACTGATTGAAACCCTGCTCCAAAGCGCCTGATAGTTGTAAACAGTTCCCCAGTTGGATGATCCAATGATCCACCTGGAGAACTGCTCCAAATTTTCAATAACTAGGCCAGTGCTGCCAGCACATCACTGATTGCCTACATCATTAAGGAGGGGCGGTTGTGCTCATCCTTTTATCTATTGCCCGCAGAGCCATCGATAGGTTTCTTACCATATTCGATAGCTCACCTATCCCCAAGACTACAGAAAATAAGAGAAATGTTCAATGACCCTACGGACATAGGAGAAATTGGCCGCATTAAGGCAAAAATTATGCGAATATTGCAGAATTTCCTTGACGAACCTGCTGAGGTGTGATATATTACAAATGCAACGAATTATTCTGCGATACTATGATAACGTCTGAAATAAGACGCGCATAAAATCTGCTGAATAATGACACCCGAAAGGGCTGTAGCAATTCGTTGCTGCGGCCCTTTTTTGTTGTCTTTTTCCACCCCATCATCTCCCTGGCCCTGCCCCGTTTTTCTCACTTTCAGGGGGGATTTCTACGCAGAAACATCACCAAAATAACCCGGGCGTCTCCCCGAAAATTCTCCCCAGCGAGGGGGATTCTGCGAGAAAAAGGCGTTCAAAATCTCTGCCAGTACCCCCAAATTTTCCCCAGAAACTCCCCGGGTGTTCCCTCAAACCAGCCCCAGACGTACCTCCGGCGCAGTCAAAACCTCCGGCTAAGCCGGAGGCTTGAGTAGGCCCTAGAAGGGCCTGATACCGGCAGGCGTCTCAAGACGCATCGAATATCTTTCGCTTGCATCGCTTGCTCCACCGCCCGTAAACGGGCAATGTGTCTTCTACCGAAAGTCTTTGCATAACTGCCAGATGGCAAGTTGTCAACTCGCTTCGCTCGTAGCTTTTTGCTGAAGCATACGGGGGAGCCCACCAGCAGAGCTGGTGGTTCTTTCTACCCAATAGAAATTCATTCAAAAAGAGACTATATTTCAGGAATATCTCCCTGATTTTACTCCAAAATCTCCCCAGAACTATCCTCCCTGGAAGGGGTGTTGACGGGGAGAATGCGAGAGAAGATGAGCGGGAATGTCGGCTGCGAAGCGATTCCCTGAAAGGGAGAAAAATTGGGGTTTCGTGGGGGAGAGCGTGAGGGGGAGAAATGCGGGAAAAAAGTTGGAGAAATCAAGATTTTTGGCTTTTAGAAAAGTACCGTCTCTCGACAGACAATGGACAAAATCCTTGGACAAAGTGTTCATTATAAAAAAGACGTTCACAGCGGGTGATAACGTCTTTTCTAAGATGCGCATAAAATCTCTCGAATAATGACACCTATTAGGGTCGTAGCAATTCGTTGCTGCGGCCCTTTTTTATACCTTTTTTCCACCCCAGCATCCCCCTGACCCCGCCCCATTCTTCTCCCTTTCAGGGGGGATTTCTTCGCAGTAGGAATCGCAATCATCCCTCGGACATCTCCCTCAAAAATTTCCCCATCAAGGCGGATTTCTTCGCAAAAAGGGCGATAAAATCCCTTGGCATTGCCCTAAAAATTCCCCCAACGACTCCCTTGGCGTCCCCTCAAAGCAACCCCAGACGTTATTCCAAAATAGTGAAAATTAGTTCAAGGATTGGATGTATTTCTAAGGTGTTTCCTTTGCTTTTCACCAAAAATCTCCCTAGAGCCATCTCCCTGAAAGGGACGCTAATAGGGAGGACGCAAGAGAAAATGAGCGGGTTTTCGTTGGTCGAAGTAGCCCCTGAAAGGGCGAAAAAGTTGGGTTTTCGGAGGGAGAGCGTGAGGGTGGAAATGAGGGGAAAAGTTGCAGAAATCAGGATTTTTTGCTTTTAGAAAAGTGCCATCTCTCGCCAGACAATGGATAAAAATGTAGACAAAGTGTTCATCTTAAAAAGACGCTCACACGGGTTGTACTTGCCCCACCCAACTTTGTTCCAATTCTGCTCCCAATTTTGTCCCTTCGTGAGCAGCGTTGAGATTAGGATCTGAGTATAATGAGTATAAATAGAGAGCCCAGAGCAGTTTGTTACAAATTGCTCTGGGCTCTTTTTGCGCACTACTCACATTTTATCATCGGCATTGACAGCCTATTATTCCGCAATCTGATAGACCACATCAATGATGGTGCCATCCCGGTATTCTATAAGCGCGACGACACGCTCGGTGAACCGAATGGGGTCCGGGATACCGACAAGTGCATAAGCCCGCTCTTTCAATTCTTCAATGGTCAAAATAGGCACTGGCGCATCTCTGAGCGCTTCCAAAAGGTCGGGGCGGCGGGGATTAACAGCAACCCCTACTTCCGTTACCACAATGTCTACGGTTTCACCAGGGGTTGTTACCGTGAGAACCCGGTCACGGATGGTTGGAATGCGGCTGCGGCAAAGTGGCGTTACAATAATACTGCATCTGCTTCCTGCACTGGTATCCACGTGTCCCCCGGGGGCGCCGCGGATAATGCCATCCGAACCCGTGACAACGTTGACATGAAAATCCAGGTCCACCTCTAGGGCGCCGAGAATCACATAGTCCAAACGGTTGACAAAGGCCCCCTTGTTGAGCGGGTTGGCATACTGAGCAGTCGTAATTTCTACATGATTGGGACAACTGTTTACGGATTTGACAGACGCGAGGTCAAAATCCTGTGCATCAACTACCATCCGGATGAATCCGGCCTCTAACAATTCCACAATGGGACGGGTGATCCCGCCCATCGCAAATCCCATTTTGATTCCCAGCTCCTCCATATAGGGACGCAGAAAACGGGTAACTGCCAGAGATGGGCCGCCGCCGCCAGTCTGGAAGGAAAAGCCATCCCGGAAGTAGGGGGTGTGGCGCATAATTCTTGCGGCGTAATCCGCAATCATCAGCTCCCGTGGGTCTGTGGTGTAGCGCAGGGTTGCGTTGGTAATTTTAGTTGGATCGCCAACCTCGTCAACAACTACGACATAATCCACATCAATTCCCTGGATGCTGGCAGGCAGATTTGGAAATTCCACCAGACAGTCGGTCACCACAACCACATGATCCGCATAGCGGGCGTCCACTGCGGAGTAGGACAGGACGCCGCAATCGGATTTGCCGCCCTTTCCGCGGGCATTTCCGGTGCAATCGCTGGTGGGCGCGCCAATGAATGCTATGTCAATATGTATATCACCGCACTCTATGGCACGGACACGCCCGCCGTGGGACCGGATCATAGCGGGCGTCTTCAGCTTCCCCAAGGAAATCGCTTCCCCGATGGCACCGCGCACGCCACTGGAGGAAATTCCGGTAATCGTCCCATCCTCCATATATTTGACAATGGAGGTGTGGGCATCCCCCAGCGAGGAGGCACAGATCGTAATATCCTTTATGCCCAATGCGGCAATTGCGTCCATCACCATACACAACACATAATCGCCATCCCGGAAATGGTGATGAAAAGAAACGCACATGCCATCCCGAAGACCACACTTTATAATGGCCTCCGTCAGGGATGACACCACCTTCGATGCACGAGGGCTGACAGATGCCCGCACGGAGGGAGCCGCCTTTTGATAGATATAGCCCTCCCGATAGAATGGGCCTTGATAGACCTCTCGGCCTCCTCTGAGAAATTGCGCTGGAATCTCTCTCCCTATACTGTTTCTCATTCCATATCCCCCTTATAGGCGCCGGATGCCTTGGCCAGCCGGAGTGTGCGCTGAGCCCCTTCCAGCATGGCAACATCTACCATCTGTCCGTCCACTGTAAAGACGCCAACGCCGGTGCGCTTGTTGTCCATATAGGTGGAAATGAGCCGTTCCGCCTTTACAATTTCTGCCTGCTCCGGCGTAAAAATGCGGTGTACTGCCGCGATTTGCTTCGGACTGATAATGCTCTTGCCATCAAATCCCATATTGCGGATCAGTGTTGTCTGTCGGACCAGCCCTTCTTCATCATCAATATCGGTATGGACTGCGTCGAAGCACATCACATCCGCCGCACGGGCGGCAAGAACGATCTGCGCCCGCGCCAGAAGCATGGCCTCGGCGCCCTCCGTCATCTTTGCGTGCAGAGTGCGGATGTAATCTCCTGCGCCCAGCGCAATTCCCATGAGCCGGGGGGTGCAGGATGCCAGCTCCAGGGCGTTTATGACGCCGCGGGGAGACTCTATCGCCGCCATTATCAGCGTACTGCCGGGAGCAATACCAAATTCCGTTTCCGCTTTTGCAATTTCATCCTCTACAAGATGAATGTCGGAGGCGGTCTCACATTTTGGGACCCGTATTCCGTCACAGTTCCCCGCAACAGCGGCGCGGATGTCTTCTCGCCAATAGCGTGTGTCCGTGCCATTGATCCGCACAAAGCACTCTGTGCCGTCGTAGAGGCCGCTTTTCAGAGTGTGGAATAGGGAGAAACGTGCGGAATCCTTCTGATTTTCCGCCACCGCATCCTCAAGATCCAGAATAATGGAATCTGCGCCATACACAAAAGCATCCTTGACCAGTCCCGCTCGCTGGGTATTGAGGAACATCATGGTCCGGCGGAGCCTCTGTTTTGTTGATTTTCCCATTCTATTACCTCCAAGGCAGACGGTCTTCCCGGTCCGCGGCGCGGAATATGGCGCACTCGACACGCGCTTCCAGAGTGCAATCAATCGCACCGTGATCTACGAGGGTAATTTCACAGTCAGTAACCTCGTGCTTCTCCAGGACGCGCCGAACTGTCTGCTCGATCTGTCGCCCAAACTCCCGTATGACCGTGCTCTGTAGTGATAGCACAATCCCGCTTTCTCCCGGGCTGACGGTAACCAGTACGTCGCTGGACTCAAGGGTTCCGGCTACGGCGGTGTGATGTAGATTCATAGTATCTTCCTCTTTTATCGATATTTTCAGAGCATATGCTTGCATCGTGGTGTATGCTGTGTTATAATGTTGTAATGATAAATATTCATAATATTATAATTTTTAATCTATACGGAGGAACGCCATGACTTCACGACAGGTAGAATATATTATTACGACATACGAGGAAGGCAGCATTTCCAAAGCGGCGCAAAAGCTGTTTGTGTCGCAGCCAGCCTTGAGTCAGAGCATCCAACTAGCCGAACGGGAGTTGGGAGCCCTGATATTTGACCGCAAGCACTCTCCGCTGACACTGACCTTTGCCGGGGAAAAATATATTGCCTCGGCAAGGGAATTTCAAGCGCTGGAGCTGAAGCTACAGCATGAGATTGCAGATATTTGTCAGGAGAACTCCGGCCGGTTTCGCGTTGGTATTTCCATGCTGCGAGGGGCGGCGCTGCTGCCGCACATTCTGCCGGCATTCTCGAAAAAATATCCTAAGGTGGAAATCAAGCTGTTTGAAAAGGGCTCCAGTTCCATAGCGCCGCTCATCTCTCAGAATATTGTCGATCTGGCCCTTTTAACCAGCGATAAGGTCTCGCAGAAGCACATGGTGATGATCCCCCTGTGTATTGAGCGCACGATGCTCTGTGCAGGACCCAATACGCGCATTGCACGCACCGTGAAGCCCGGGACCCCTGTTTCCATCCACGAGTTGGAGAATGCGCCCTTCATTTCTATCAAGGCGGGTCACGGCCTGCATGAGCTGCAAAATAATGTCTTTACGCATCTGAACACAAGCCCCAAAATCTTATTTGAAATTGAGAGCGCGGTGATGGGGATGCAGCTGGCTGCGGCGTGTGATGCCCTGATGCTCTGCCCGCAGACGATTATGCACACGCTGCCGGTGGGTTCACTGTCCATCTATCCTCTGGCAGAGGAGCAGTTCAACCGCACCTTATGCGTCGGCTATCGCCATGACACCTATCTTTCGCGGTATATGAAGGATTTCATAGAGCTGACAAAAGCATGTATTTTGGAAAACCTGGGGGAGACCGCGTAATCACACGGACCCTCGCGGAATTACTTCCTGCGGTAATGGTTGATCAGACAGCCTTCCAGCAGGATCTCCCGCTCCTCGGGCAGCAGCGGAGGAAGAAACAGGGGAGAGGTCTTTACAGTGTCACCCAGGATGTATGCGGTGACACTGTTCTTTTTTTGCAGCAGCGCTTCCCGGAGATCCGGAATGAAGATAAACGAATCTATGGGGAAATCTGCGGGATTTTTGCAGGTAAAAGGAAAAATTCCCCAGTTGATCAGATTTGAGCAGTACCGCTTTGTGGCATATTCCCGGCAGATATTCGCCGCACCGCCCAATACCCGCTGACAGGCGGCGGCGTACTCCCGCGCGGAACCATCGCCAGGTCTCTGAGAAACGAGCACACTGCCCAGCGTTATTTCCTCGTGTCTCACAGGACGGGCCCACGCCTCCTTTTCCAGTTGCCGCAGGGCTGTATCCAGCTCAGGCAGCTCCGGGAAGCTGTCCAGACTGCCAAAGGACTCCGCGATATTCCGCACCGCCTTGGCCCGCGGAACATACTGCGGGTCACGGGCGGAGAGCGCAAAATCGGCCAGACGCAGCAGATTTGAGCGATAGGACGCGCTCTCGCCGTTGGGAATCAATTCATCTGTTGTGGTAACAGGGTCGGATAAGTAGCTGGCCACGCGCAGAAGAAGGTGCCGACGGAAAGGGGGGACCGGCGGAATGGGGCGGATATTAGCGCCCATAACCAGTGGCTCCTCCGGACGGGGCTTTCCGAAACAGTTGAGGCAGCGCTTATCGTAGATCTGCCGGTCAAAATGATACGCCCGCCGGTGATAGACCACGTCGCGGAGTTCTGTTGCAGACGTGAGCAGTCCTCCGTTGACGGCGGTTGCCGCAATGCTGCGGGTGTCCATCAAGGCGACGGCGGTGATCTGTCCCTGACGGGGCCTGGAACCGTCACGATGTGCGAAATTCCGCGTGGTGTGGCGGACGGAGAACCCCATCTGACCGGGGATGTCTCCCGCGCCGAAGCACGGACCGCAGAAGGCGGAGCGAAGATCCGCACCGGAACAAATAATATCCCTGGCTGCACCGTTTTGAAGCAATTCCGCATAGATGGGCTGGCTGGCCGGGTAGATATGGAGGCCAAAGGCATTCATGCCAATACTGCGGCCTCGCAGGATGTCCGCTGCGGCGCACAGGTTTGTAAAGAGGCCGCCAGCACAGCCCGCAATGACTCCTTGATCAACTTGCAGCCTGCCGCGGTGCAGCTTGCTTCTCAGATCAAGGCGCAGCTGGAAGTCCTCCATCTGTCGGTTGCAGCTTTCCTCTACATGCGCCAATATCTCGGCGGCATTCTTCTGGAACTCTGCAATCGAGTACACGTTGCTGGGATGGAACGGCATGGCAATCATGGGCGTTACCATAGAGAGATCCAGCGTTATTGCCTTGTCGTAATATGCAACCTGGTCCGGGTGGAGTGCAAGATAGTCCCCGGACCTCCCGTGGACCGTCAAATATTCCTCCACCTGCTCGTCCGTTTCCCAGATCGTGCTCAGGCAGGCGGTCTCCGTCATCATAACGTCCACGCCGTTGCGAACGTCTGCCGAAAGGCTGTGCACACCGGGGCCGCAAAACTCCAGCACACAATTCTTGACAAAACCCTCACAAAATCCGGCCTTGACGAGGACAAGCGCTATATCCATGGGGCCCACACCGTCCGCCGGTGTGCCGGTCATGTAGACCAGCACAATCGGCGGATAGGCAATGTCGTAGGTTTTACCGGCCAGCTGCTTTACAAGCTCACCGGCGCCCTCTCCAATCGCCATGGTGCCCAGTGCGCCGTACCGGGTGTGACTGTCTGCGCCGAGGATCATCTTGCCAGCGCCAGCCAGTGTTTCCCGCATGTACTGGTGGATGACCGCCTGGTGAGCGGGGACGTGGATTCCACCAAAGTGCTTTGCCGATGAAAGGCTGAACCAATGGTCATCCTCATTAAAGGTTCCACCTGCCATACAGAGGCTGTTGTGGCAGTCCGTCATCACAAAGGGAACCGGGAACTCCTCGATTCCGCAGGCAATCGCCGACTGCAACACGCCGACATAGGTCATGTCATGGGCCGCCAGCGCATCAAAACGGAGGCAGAGGCGGTCCTCCTGACGGGCGGTGTTGTGCTTCTGCAAAATGGGATAAGCGATGGTCCCCCTCCTGGCGGCGGCCCTATCCAGACCTCTCGCAAGGCCCTCTTGCTCAGAGAGACATTCTCTGCCGTTCAGGAGGAAGACGCCGCCGTTGGTTTTTTGAATCATGGGAATGCCTCCTTGTATGGATGGAGTACCGCATCTTTTTATAGGTCGATGGACACACCTGGGCGCTGCTCCAGAAACGTAGTGTCGAGCTTCTGCCCCTCGGCCGACTGAAAGAAGGCGTTCCAGGCGGGGCGCTCCGGGTCCCATCTGTTGTGGAACATGACAAATGACGGATGGAGTTTACCGATGATCGCCGTCATGTTTGCAATGGCAGTTTCCTCGGTGGAACCCATTCCCTTTCCCCACAGGGGGAGCATCGCCAGATCAATTTTGTAGTTTGCCGCGATATGGTCATAGACCGGGTCGAGCATCGTGTCCCCCACGTGCAGCAGGACCTTCCCTCCCACCTCGATCACGCTGATCGTGTTGGGCGAGCCCGGCAGGTCCTGCCACTCCGGGGCAACCGGAGGCTCCGGCGGGTGTGCGGCGGAAAAAACATCGAAGCGGACCCCGTCTGCCAGCAGCTTGGAGCCGGGCGCAAAGCCCAAGTAGCGCGTGTGCAGCAAATCCCTGTCTTGCACATAGCGGATGACTTCCCTTGTGGAGTAGTAAACCGTCTGCGCAAGGTTGGCAATTTTGACAGAGTCTCCACGGCCATAGTGACCGGGGTGCCCGTGGGATACCCACACATGCGTGGGCTTCCTGTTGGCGGCGTCCTCAACTGTAAGGGTTACCCCCGGGTTGTTGGTAATCCAGGGATCGATAAAAATCAGCTTATCCTCTGCGCGAATTGTAAAAAATGCGTTCCCGATCCATTGGACATGAACAGACATCCTATTTGACCTCCTTACTTTTTTTGTGACGCTTTTTTACGATGGGCTGCAATATGGTATACAGAATCATCAGCAGGCTGAGCCCTAAGAAAAATGCGGAAAATTTTGCGGTAAAAAATACGGTGAAGCTCCCACCGGACATCAGCAGAGAGCGACGCAGGTTGCTCTCAAGCATACCGCCAAGGAGGAATGCAATGAGCAGCGGCAGAGAGGGGATGTGCAAAACCCGCATGAAATAGCCGATGGCCATGAAGAGCAGCAGGATAAACACATCGGAGATGCGGTTATTGACGGAGAATGCACCGGCGCAGCAGGTAAGAATAATCACCGGATTGAGCATTTCCGTGGGAATGAAGGAGATATATTGCCCGATGGAGATCAGTCCGCGGCCAATCACCGCGAGAATCACGGTGCAGAGCATCAGGGCAAAGAAGATCCCATATACCACATCGCCCGCATCGCGGAAAATCGTAGGCCCCGGCACGATCCCCTGAATGGTCAGTGCGCCGAGAAAGATGGCGGCCGTGCCGCTGCCGGGAATCCCTAGCGTCAGAAGCGGAACAAGCGTTGGACCGGCCGTCGCATTGTTGGCCGCCTCTGCCGCTGCAACACCGACAATGTTCCCCTCGCCGAAGCTCTGGGGATCCTTGGAGATTTTCTGGACAAAGGAGTAGTTCAGGGTGGAGCTGATGGCTGCATTCAATCCGGGCAGCGCACCGATGATGGAGCCGATCAGCGTACCGGAGAGGACGCTGGGGATACATTTCTGTACGTCATGCTTTGTGATTTTGTTATTCTCCTTAAATTCGCTGACGGTGTTCAAATTGCGCTCGCGCTTTATGCCCGCCTCGGAGAGCACCTCCGCCCCGACAAACAGACCGATCAGAACGGGAATTAGATCCAGGCCGCTCATCAAAAAGCGGTTGCCAAAGGTAAAGCGCAGTGTCCCCGTCAGAGGATCTCCCCCGATGAAGCTGAACATCAGGCCCAGCAGCACGGCGATCAGGCCCTTGATCCAGCTCTCCTTGCAGCCGATCGTGGCGATTAAGACAATGGAGAAGACCACTACGCCAAAGTAGTCCGGGGCATCCATCATCAGCGCCAGCTTTGAGACGCCGACCATCATGGAGATGGTAATGATCGAGGCCAGAAAGTTACCGGCGCAGGAGGCATAGAGTGCGGTTTTCAGCGCCTTTCCGCCCAGGCCCTTTTTCATCATAGGATAGCCGTCGAAGGATGTCACGCTGGCCTCGGGTGCGCCAGGCGTTCCGAACAGGATGGCGGGGATCGAGCCGCCGAAGGCCCCGCCGACATATACCCCTATGAGCAGAGCCATGGCCGGAATTGCTTCGAGCTTAAAGGTCAGCGGCAGCAAAATGGCAATGGCAATGCCGCCTGTCAGGCCGGGGATTGCGCCAAAGACCGCTCCGCAGAAAACGCCCAGCGCCATCAGGACAAGGCTAAATGGCGAGACGATACCTACAAAACCCTGCGCCATGAGTTGTAAATCAAACATATTTCTATCTCCATTCCCCTTTCTGCCGCGAGGGAAGCCCTTCGCGGCAGAAAGGATTGACAAGACGGACCCTTCTTTTACAGGAACAAGGTAGGAAGCTTGACCCCGAGCAGCACCCCCAGCACCAGGTACAGCAGGATCGGGGCCAGGATGCCAGTCAATAGAATTGCCCTTTTGTTTTTCGCTCCAAATAGGAGCAGCGTCACAAAGAGGACCAGCATACTGGAGAGAATAAACCCGGCATAGCTGCACAAAACCGCGTAGAGGACCCATACCACAACAATCAGGATCCCGAACCAGTTGACCGTGACCAGCTCATCGCGGTCCCTCTGAAGAGAGGAGACAAAAAGGACCGCACTCATGACAATAAGGCCAATGGCTACGATCTGAGGGAGGAAGCCGGGATTGTTGATGACCGATTTTCCCGACGACAGCCACCCGCTGCTGTGAATCATGCAGAGCATACCGATGCCCGGCAGCAAGAGAACTGCGGCTAAGACCTTCTCCAGAAGGGTCAGTTTATAGCTCCGAATGAGAGATTCCTTCATGACATTCACTCTCCTTCCCCCAAATCGGGTTTATCCCTCCAGGTTAAGCGATGCGACCATTTCACCGTAGGCGGCATAGTCCTTTTCGATCAGCGCCTGCAATTCCTCGGGGTCATTGACGACATCCTGTACGATTTGTTTGGACTCCGCCATTTTGGCGATGGAGTCCGGATTCTCCAATACGGCCTTAAAGGCTGCGCGCAGCGCCTCAACCGCCTCGGCAGGGACATCCTTGGTTACAACCACCAGGCGGTAATAGGGGGTGGCGGCGTCAGGGTAGCCCAGGGAGGAAATAGAGGGAACGCCGAGACTGTTGTCGTCCAGCGAGCCCGTCTCATACAGCGCAGTCATAGTTCCCTCCTCGCAGTGGGAAGCAATGGTGCTGGCCGTAGCGCAGACATACTGGACATGGCCACCCAGGCAGGCGGCCACACTTTCCGCTGCGCCGTCGTAGGGGACGAGCTGGCATTTGACGCCCATGGCCTCAAGGGTAATGTAGGCAGCCAGTGCGGAGATGTCACCATATCCCGCACATCCGACAGTGACGCCGTCCGGATTCTCTTTTCCAAAGGTAATCAGGTCATCGACCGTATTGGCGGGAGCAGAGGGGCCTCCGGCCACAAGGAGCTCCGTCACACCGAGCGTGGTGATGTACTGCCAATCCTCAAGGGTATAGGGGTTGTCATACATCTGTGGGGCAGCCAGGAAAGCGGCACAGGTATTGACAAACACAGTGTACCCGTCTGCCGGTGCGCCAAGGACCTGCTGTGCGCCAATCAACGTATTGCCGCCGCCTACGTTTTCCACGCTGACCGACGTTCCCAGCTGGTCTCTCAGCCCGGCCTCCAACAGGGCGCGGACCGCTACATCGACCCCGCCGCCAGCCTTGTAGGGCACAATGATGGTCATGTTCTCCGTAAACTTGAACGCCTCCGCAGGCGGATTGGAGGAGCCGCTGCTGTCGGGCGGGGCCGGGGGAGGATTGTTCCCGCAGCCAGCCAGTGCGATGGATAGAACAAGCGCAAGGGAAAGGATCACGGATAGCTTTCTTTTCATAATTTACCTCCTATAATTTAGAAGCTTTCGCCTCATGGGATACGGCGGTAACGGTTGATCAGACATCCGGCCAGCAGGAGCTCCTTCTCATCTTCTGAGAGAGCGGTGCAATGCAGGGGATAAGTCTTTATCAATTTGCCGGAGCGGCTTATATGGAGAGCCGTAAATTGTTGTGCGCCTGTTTGGATCCCGGCCCGGATGTCCCGCAGAAGGAGAAGATCCCCCTCCTTCAGGGGGAGTGGCTGGTCTGTCAGCAGCGGGAGCATTCCCCAGTTGATCAGATTGGAGCGGTATCGCTTTGTCACATACTCCACGGCAATATTGGCGCGCCCGCCGAGAATCCGCTGGGAGCTCGCCGCCTGTTCGCGGGCCGAGCCGTCTCCGATCCGATTGCAGAGCAGGACACTACAAACCTCCAGGTCATCACGGGCACACCCCAGCATAGTCTCCAGCACACGGCAGCACTGGCTCAGCTCAGCGTCCGCCGCGTCTGCCTGTCCCAGATGGCGCTTCTGGGAGAAGGTCCGTATCATCTTTGCCCGCTGGTAATACTGCGGGTCCCGGTTTTGCAGGGTGAAGGTGGCCAGCCTCTCCGGATTGGACCGGTAGGCCGACGCTTCGCCGGAGGGAACCAGCTCGTCGGTTGTTACCGAACCTTCATATACCCCGGAGACCTGTAGCAGAAGATGCCGAGGCAGCTTGTCCAGCTCCGGCCAGTCAGTAATATTGGGGCCAAGCGCTATCGGGGTGGTGTGGTCCGCCCGGCCATATCCCCAGTAGACCTGACGGCGATAAATTTCTTCTTCAAAACGGTAGGGGGGAACCGTCTCGTCATATGCCAATGCGTCTGCCCCCGTCAGCCTGCCGCCTGTACAGAGGGTGGCCGCAATAGATCTGGCATCCATCAGGACAACCCCTGCACTCTGACGGCCGGAGGGACGTGCGCCCTCCCGGTTGAGAAAATTGCGGGTAATATGCCGCATACTCAGGTGGTTGTTGGCCGGAATATCCTGCACACCGAAGCATGGCCCGCAGGAGGCGGAGAGAAGGACTGCACCGGCGGCAGAGAGCTCTGCTGCAACGCCTGCTTCCGCGAGCTGATGATAGACGGGCTGACTGGCCGGGAAGAGATGCAGGGAGCAGTCCGCCGCCACGCCGGTATGCTCTCGGAGAATGTTCCGAGCCGCACAGATATTTTCATACAGACCGCCGACGCAGCCCGCAATCGAACCGTGGTGCATGAAAAAGTGGCCATCCCGGAAATGCTCCCGGAGGGAAAAGTCCCGCATCGTCCGGCGCCCCTCCTGCTCCACTCCGGCGATGATCTCCGCTGCATTTTCGTTAAATTCGCGGATGGGATATGCGTTGCTGGGATGAAAGGGCAGTGCGATCATAGGCTGGATTTCGCCGAGGTCCACCTCGATCATGCCGTCATAATAAGCAGGATAATGTGGCTGCAAATATTGAAATGCGTGCGCCCGACCATGTCGGCAATAAAACGCCTTTGTCTCGTCATCCGTGATCCAGATGGAGGAGAGAGCCGCCAGCTCTGTGGTCATTGCATCAATCCCGATGCGCACATCCATCGACAAGGAGGACACGCCGCTGCCCCAGAACTCCAAAAGCTTATTTCTGGCCGTACCGGCAGAAAAGAGGACGCTTGCCATGGAAAGCGCTACATCATGGGGACCCACTCCGTGCCGCAGCTGTCCCTTCAGGTGTACGGCGATGACCTGCGGGTTCTTTAGCTCATAGGGCTGTCCCAGCAGCTGCTTGACCAGCTCGCCGCCGCCCTCTCCAATCCCCAGGGCTCCCAGCGCACCATAGCGCGTATGGCTATCGGACCCCATCACCATACTGCCGCAGGCAACCATCTGTTCCCGCATGAATTGGTGGATTACCGCTTGATAGGCGGGAACCAAGATCCCCCCATAGCGCTTGGCGCAGGAATAGCCGAATTGGTGGTCGTCCTCGTTCATGGTGCCGCCAATGCTGCAAAGACTGTTGTGGCAGTTGGTCAATACAAGGGGAAGCAAAAATTCCCGCAGCCCGCTGGCGCGCGCCGTCTGTATCATGCTGACATACACGTTGTCAGGAGAAACAAGGGCATCCATGGTCAGTTCCATGACATCGTCCTTGTGCGTCCCCCGCTCGTGCATCCGCAGAATGTGGTACGCCATAGTATTCTCTCGCAACTGCTCGATATGCGGCTGCCGCAGGCATTCTTCCGCCCGTTGCGCGGGCAGGATCTCTCCCTGCTCCGTCACACAGACGGCAAAAGGTAATATGGTGATCCCGTTTTTCATTTGCTCCCCCTCCACGGACGTCCCACAGCGGCGACGTATAACCTTATGGTTAAATTCCGTATTGCAAAATACGATAGCTTTCCTAGTTGTAGAATAGCACAGTTTGATGTATAATACAAACAGGATTTAATCAATAAAACTTATAATGCAAAAATTATATTACTGCAAAGCATCTGGTATTTCCGTAGTTTTAGCGCAGCCGGACGAGTTTTGCAGCAAAGAAAGGTGGATCAAATGATTTCTGTTCAAAACAACCCGATGTTTGACAAAATGAAGCGTGACGAGCCCGTGTTGGGCTGTCAACTCCGAAGCCGCTCACCGCTGATTGCAGAGATGATGGCCTGCTGCCACTTGGACTATGTTTTCCTGGAGGGGGAGCACTTTCCCTACAATATTGAAACAGCGGAAAACGTGATCCGTGCTGTACAATTAGGCGGTGCTGTCCCCATTATGCGGATTCCCAGTCATGAGGACGGTATGATTCTCCAGCTGCTGGAGGCGGGCATTATGGGCCTGATCTTCCCACACATTGACACGAGAGACCAAGCCCTTCATGCTGTCGGCGAGGTAAAGTACGCCCCCCTGGGACACCGCGGGTTTGGTGACAGCGCCAGGGCGTCCGTCTATGGGTTTGTTCCAACCGGCGAGTATCTGCCGCTGGTCAATCAAAATGTCATGGCCGTCGGTATGATCGAAAGTCAGGAGGGCATCCGCAATCTTGATGCCATCCTGACCTCTGGGATCGATGTGCTGCGTGTTGGGGCAAAAGATCTGTCCTTAGACATGGGCTACGGGGGCGTGGTTACGCCGGAGGTTCGTCAGGCGGTGGAATACGTCTGCAAAACGGTCTCGGCCTCCGATGTAATCCTTGGTGACGCCGGGTTGGGAGGACTGCAATCCCAGGAGGACTTCGACAGGGTGTATAACCTGGGATGCCGCATGTTCACCATCGGGTCCGACATGGCCGTCTTGAAGCAAAAAATCCTTGCATCCACCAGAAGCTTTTCTGAAATGCGGGACCTCTGTCCCGGCATTGCTGCAACGTCTACAAAATCCTGAATACAAGCTGCAAAAAACCGATTTAGGAGGATACATATTTTATGGCCTACAGAATTTTAATTACAGAGCCGATGGCGGAGGACGGTCCCGACTGGCTCCGGGCACACGGCTATGAGGTGAAATATGCCCGTGGAGTGGACGCGGAGACACTAATCGCGGACTTGCAGGACTGTGATGGCGTGATACCCCGTCTTGCGGTGATGAACGATGCCGTCATCTCCAGCTGTCCCAGGCTCAAAGTCATTGCCCGTCATGGATCCGGCGTAGACACGGTGGACTTAGAGAGCTGTGCACGCCACAATGTACGGGTTGTCAATACGCGGGGGAGCAACAGTACGGCGGTGGCCGAGCATACCATGCTGTTAATTTTAGCCTGTGCGAAAGCCTTCAATACTTTGCAGGGCCTTTATCGTGCCGGTCAGTTCAAGGAAGCGCGGAAGTCCGCCTCCGGCACAGAGGTTTTTGGCAAAACATTAGGTATTATGGGGTACGGGCAGATTGGGCGTCGCGTCAGCGCCATGGCACACAATGGTTTTGGGATGAATATTCTGGTTTTTGATCCCTTCTGCCGGATGGACGCTCTTCCCGACGGCGCTGTGCTGGTGAGAGACCGAGACGAAATTTTCCGTCAAGCCGACTTTATCACACTCCATATGGCAGCTACAGCGGAGAATGCACATGGAATCGGTAAGCGTGAATTTGGGATGATGAAAGCCAGCGCCTATCTAATCAATACCGCCCGCGGCAGCCTTGTCGATGAAGAGGCTCTTATTGCTGCGCTGTGGTCCGGAGAGATCGCTGGGGCAGGGCTCGATGCAACGGAAATGGAGCCACTTGGTGCAGATTCCCCACTCTGGGAGCAGGAAAATGTCATTCTGACGCCGCACTGCGGTGGCAGTACCCGAGAATCGAAGGCCCGATCTTCCCTCGGTGCGGCAAAAGGCTGTGACGAGGTGTTGACCGGAAAACCAATTACAAGTCCTGTCCTATAGACCCAACGTGTCGGCCAGGGGCTGCACCGGAAATCGGAGCAGGAATTGTGCACATCGGGCGTTTCGACAGTATAAGGCCCCGGAGGATTTGCCTCCGGGGCCTTATACTGTGTTTTCGTTTGCGGTGTACTCTTTCCTCAACACAAGCTGAGTCAGTCCGACACGATAGCTGCCGCGAGCGCAAGCAAGCCGCGCCGGATAGCGCGTACATTCGTCTTGTGCTGATAAAAAAGCTGCTCCCCCAAGAAGTCCCATCCATCAGCCCCGCACCCAAAACCAACTCGAAGCCCAGCGCAGCGGGTTCGAGTTGGAAAGGAGGAGCAAAGGAGCGGAACGCAGTTTTAAGGCGGCCCCTAAAAGGGACCGCCTTGAAACGGAGTGGAGCGGATTTCGCTCCGACGTGGTGCCGGTGACCGGACTCGAACCGGTACGCCATCGCTGGCGGTGGATTTTGAGTCCACTACGTCTACCAATTCCATCACACCGGCGGAAGACAAGATGTAGTGTACCACATTCCGCTGCAGATTGCAAGGGTTGTTTTCCCCTGTTGGAAATAAAAATCGCCAAACTACCGGGGAGCTCGGACGATGCACTCCAAAATCTGTCCGTCGGCGTAAGCCGTGATGGTAGTCGTACCGCGGCCGACTCGCTCCACCAGCCCCGTATCGCTGATGGTGACCACGTTGACGTCCTGGCTGGTCCAGACGACCTCGCCCTCATAGACATCCCTGGTCCCCTTGATGCGCACCTTCATCTGCACAGGATCGCCCCCGGCGCGGATGGTGAAATCGGTGGTGTTCAGCGCCAGCTCAAATTGGCTGACCGGGACGGGCTCCTCCACCGTAACCTCACAGGACACCGCTTCCACACCGGTGGAGGCGGTGATCGTAGCAGAGCCCGCCGCGATGCCCGTAATCACCCCGTTGTTCACCGTGGCCACCTCCTCGTTCGAGGAGGTCCAGATCAGCGTGTCAAACCCGCCGGAGAAGGCCACCGTCACCGTCTCGCCCGCCGTTACCGACACGGCTCTCCGGGCCAGGGAGAGGGGCTTCGGCGGGGGAAGGACAGGGGCCTGATGCACCAGGACGTCCTCCTTGGGCGGCCGGCTGCTGGAGTTCCTGGTCAGGATGGCCCCCAGGACAGCGATACACAGGAAAACCAAGCAGGTCCCCAGGAAGATCCGGGAACCGTGCTGCTGAAAGACGGACACCATCCGGCTGAGGGGGTCGACAGGCCGGTTTCGCCGTCTCTCCCCGGAGCAGTAGGGACATTTTTGATAGGAGGACGGGTATTGCCTCCCGCACTGCGGACACTGACGGCTGCTCAATATTGCCACCTCTTTTTACATGAAATGCCTAGTTTCTACTGATTGTATCACAATTCGACAAATCATGCAACTGATTCCGCACTTTTTTTGTCCTCTTTTATCTGCGCCCCCAAACCACCCAAACCGCAGGCGCTCTTCTACCGGTTTGCCTCCGGGAAAGAGGACGTTACTGACAGCCAGCTGTAGTACCCCGCCACACAGTGGGCGGAACGCATCCCGGCCTGCTCCTGCCGGATGAGGGGGACCAGCTGGGAGGATACCTCCAAGGCTGTCCTGCCCAGCAGAAGGGCGGCAATGCCGTTGTGCTCGATCAGGGTGGAGAGGCCGTCCAGATCCCCGCTGAACAGGGCAGCCAGCATCTCCATGTTGGTGCCCGTGGGGGTGGGAGCCAGTCGGTATATTGCCTCAGCCAGCTTGTCGGTCGCGTTGGGGTCCTGATAAACGGCGTAGTCCTGATCGGTGAGGGCCTTATACTGCTGGTTCATGGCGTCGAACAGCTCGCCCTTGCGCTCAACGGGCAGGGGCAGGTCGATCCCATAGCGGCGATAGCCCCAGGCGGGGAGGGGGACCCGGGTAACCAGATCCTCTTCATTGATAATATTAAAGATCCACCCATATCCCTCCTCCGGGACCTCGGCCGATACCGTAGGAGCGGCGAAGGTGTACGCGTAAATATCCTCCCCCTTCGCCAGCCCGGCCTCGGGCAGGCGGGCGGCGAGCAGATTGGCGACCGCTCCGCCCCGGCTATGTCCGGTAATCAGGAATTTGAGGGAGCCGTCGATCTCCGTCAGATAGGATTTCAAATTGGCCAGCAGCTCCTTCTCCGCTCGCACGAAGCCCATGTGCTCGCTGCCCGCGCCCATCCGAAGGTTGCTGGCCCACTCCATATACTCACCGGTGCCGCGGACCACCACCGCTATTAGATACTGGGGGGTTCCCTCTGCGCTTTTCAGCTTTTGCACAGCAAAAGTATAGGCGGTCCGATCCCCGATGTCGCTGGAGACTCCGTAGTGGTAGGACTTGATCTTCCCGAAGCCCAGCGCCTTGAGCGCGTCCTGCACGCAGAGACTTCCGCCCTTTTGCGCGTAGGCTGCGCCGCTGAGCGCCAGGGCCGTCAGGGCCAGCTCTTGCCGGTATTCCGAGGTGTCGGCGGTAAACCACGCTGTGTCCCATTGGACCGGGATCTCCGCTAGAGACTTTTCCTTGGAGCCGGTGGCGACAGTGACATTGATTGCCGCCTCCTCCGCCAGCGCCGCCGGAGGCAGGAGCTGGAAGGCCAGGAGCCAGGCGAGAATCAGGCAGAGACAACGCCGCGGTTTCTTTGCTGTCACAGGAATGTACCCCCTTTTTGATCGAAAACTGCGCACATGACGTACGGAGGTAGTATACCGCAATTTACGCCATTAAGCAATGGAAATGACAGCGGGGGAAGGAAAATTTTTGTAAGAAAAGAGAGAGCCGCCGAGCACATGCGATGCGCTTTCGCATGTGCTCGGCGGGTTGCCTTTTGGACGCGGCGTTCCGGATCTCTCAGTCCATCTTTAGATGTAGCACAAAGGGCGGGCAGACCTTATCATACAGCTCCATCAGCTCGTCATCATGGTGCGCAACATTTCTGCACACCCGGTCGATGATCATCGTGTTGTTCTGCCCCTCGGTCACCATCTCCCACTGGGGCAGATACTTGTTGTTGGGGTTGCCATGCTTGACGAAGTTCAGAACCATGGTGCTGAGGATCTGGCCGTACTTCTGGCCGTAAATCGCCTCGTTCAGGACTAAGACCTTGTCCTCGTTCATGAAGATGTAGGCCACCTCTCCGCCGTGCCAGATGGGGATATAGCCGTCTTCAGGGACGCAGTAGGACGCCAGGAACAGGTATGCGTTTTCACAGCCCGCAGCCACATGGGCATACGCGGATTTCACGGCCGCGATCCGGCGGCTGGAGTCGGCATACGCCAGATCCAGAATGTCGTGGTCCGGGTAGGCCCTGCGGAACAGCTCCATCAGGCGGTCGGCATCCTTGTTGAAGCGATTTCTGAGGAAGGCGATCTTGTCGTCCTCCGTCATGGCGGCCTTTTCCTCGGCCGTCAGCGTCACCGTGGGGAACTCGCCCAGGGTGGAGCCGTAGATGATGGGCTTGTTCCTGGAGAAGGGCATCAGACCGGCATCCGCAGGGAAGCCGGGGAAGTAGTCGTTGGGGACCGGCGCCCAGGACAGGGGATTGGACACCTTCTTGCAGGCGGCGGCCAGCTCCTCAAAGGAAATCTCATAGATTTTGTCGATATTCTCCCGCGTGATCCCGAGCTCGTCCATCACCGCCTTGGTGGTCGCCCTGCTGATTTCCTCGGTATTCGAGGGGTAGAGAGCGCCGTATCTGGCGCCGCTCAGGCAGATTCCCCGCTGGAAGTAGGGGGCGGCCTCCTCGATCTGGAACAGGCACTGCACCTTTCCGCCGCCGCCGGAGTGGCCGCAGATGGTCACGTTTTCCGGGTCCCCGCCGAATGCGGCGATATTCTCATGGATCCACTTCATCGCGGATACCAGATCCGCAATACCGGCGTTGCCGGAGTTCTTGAATTCCTCGCCGTAGTCCTCCAGGTTCATGTGGGCGAGGACGTTCAGCCGGTGATTGATGGACACGAAGATCACATCGCCGTGGTGGGCCAGGTTAAAGCCGTCAAAGGAGATCTCCTCAAAGGCGTTGCCGCCGAAGAATCCGCCGCCGTGAATCCAGACAAAAACGGGCTTCTTCTCCCCGTTCAGCGTCTTGGGGGCCCAGATATTCAGGTTCTGGCAGTCCTCGCTCTGGAGCTCCAGCATGTGCAGTCCCCGATAATAGGAGAACGTGTTGGGCGCCAGGACCTGCATGGCGATGGGCCCATGCCGGTATGCGTCCTTGACGCCCTCCCAGGGCTGGAGCTCTTCGGGCATGTGGAAGCGCTTCGCCGTGGCATACGCAACGCCCATGAAGATGTTGACATCTCCATAGGTCACGCCGCGCAGCGCCCCGAACTTGGTCTGAACAACCGGCCGAGTGGGTTCAAAAACATAAGTATTCATAGTGAAGCTCCTTCTTTCTCCAGAATGCCTTCTGGTAAATGATTATTTTTCAAGGGAGCGGATAAAATCCGCCAGCTCCTGCGCCATTTTTCTGTGGGTGTCCAGCGAGGGGTGTCCATCCGCGCCGACGCCGTCGAAGGGGTGCATCGGGCGCAGGCGCAGCAGATGGACATGCTGGTCGCCCGTGCGCCGACGGTAGCGCTCCACCGCCTGAGCGATGTCGTGGAACAGATAGTAGTTCATGGACCCCAGGGCACAGATAATCTGCGTATCCGCGCCATTCACCCGGCGGATCTCCTCCAGGAAGGCGGTATACGCCTCCGGGAACCGCTCCAGCTCCCCGTCCTCCGGGCAGAACAGGATGCCGTAGCAGTCGTTGGTCCCCAGGTTGACCACCACATAGTCGTTGTGATTCCCCGCAAAGTCCCAGGGCTGCGGCTCCATTCCCAACCTCTCCTGCTGTACTCTGTCGGTGTAGGCATAGAGCTCGCACATGGCGTAGTCACCGTGCCAGCCGGGGTGCTTCACAGCGGTAATGCCGGAGATGCTGACGCAGGAATACTCCATGCCCAGCGCCCGGGCGGCCATGGGGCCGTAGGACTGCCAGGCGTCCTCGTCGGCGGAGAAAAAGTGGCGGTTGGGGTCCTTGACCAGGTTGCCATAGCCACAGGTGATGGAGTCTCCCACGATTTCCATGCGCCTGCGGGGCTGCTTTTGGGCGGGAAGAAACGCGCCCTCTGCGGTGAAGGCCGCGATCCCCAGGAAGGTCTTGCTGTTTTCCGTCAGCTTGGTCAGACGGATGCGATGGGTCTCGGGGGTTTCGCTCTGGTACAGAAGCCAGGTCTCGGTGGGGGAGGAGACCTGAAACTTGCGGATGGGCATGGGCATATCGTCCAGGAACACGCCGACCCAGGGCCAGGTCGCCCGCCTGGGAGCGGCGGGGTCGTCGGGCAGTCCCTCGACCTCATAGCCGCAGTCCGCGCGGAGAGTCACATTCAGCTGGGTGCCGGAGAACACGCATTCCACGGTGCTGCCGCTCCAGTTGAAATACAGGATGTCCTCCTTCGGCTCCCGAAAGGTCCTGCCGTAGGTGGCAAGACGGTCTGCAAGGTCGGATACGGAATAGCGCTGCATAGCTGCCGCCTCCTTTCATCGAACAGCGTCGGCTTCGTAGACCAGGAAGTTGTCGTCGGCGTTCAGCCGCAGCTTCCGGGTGGTGATGTGCAGCCCGTTCTCCCCTTTGACGAAGCGCATGGTGGTCTCAAACCAGCCGTTGAGCCAGTGGAAATGGAGCAGCAGGCTTCCGTCCTCACCGCATTGGGCGGAAGCGGCGTAGTCGCCCAGACGGTCAAAGGGAGAATCGACAAAGCCGGGGGTCAGAGCACCGTTCCAGGATGCCCGCAGGACGGCGCCGGTATCTAAAATCAGACGGCACGCCTCGTCGGTCACATCCAACTGGAACTTCTGGATGGGCGCATCCTTTTCCGGGGTACGAAACAGGGTGAACAGATCCCCGCTGCCGGGCGGCGAGGCGGACATCCAGGGATCGAAGATGCCGCATGTCACGGCGTAGTCGCCGGAGAAGGTTTTGTCCGGGGGACAGGGGGAGGCCGGGTCCCGTGGCAGCGCCGCCTCCGATTCCGTTTTGCGCAGGGACTGCACCGCGGCCCCGTCCGGCGGGAGGGCGGTATCCCCGCCGACGTGCGCCAAGAGCGTTTCGTAGAGGACATCCAGGGTCTTCTGAGGGCCCAGGGGGCCGAGGGCGCCCTCGTGGAGGGCGATGGCCAGGTCCTTTTCCGGCCAGAGGATGCCGTACTGGCCCTGTCCGCCGTCAAAGCGGAATACGCCGGGGACGCTGCACGCCCAGAGCTGGTAGCCGTAGCCGCACAGCCCGTCCTTCTGTTCCGGCGCGTGGGCGGTGGAGGCGTGCACCTTCAGCGCGGAGCGGACGTACTCCTCCGGAATGACCTGCTCCCCGTTCCACCTGCCGCCCTGCAAATAGCACATGGCGAGGCGCAAATTGCACTGCGTGGTGGCAAAAGTACCGGGTTCCGCATCAATTCCCGTTCCCCGGAATTGCCGCCAGACGAATTGCTCCGGCTCGATGCCGATCTTTTGAAAGAGCCTGGGGGTCAGATAGTCCTTCAGGTTCACGCCGGTGCGCTTGAGAATGATGGCGCCCAGCATACAGGAGCCCGTGGAGTTGTAGGCGAAGTGGGTCCCGGGCTCGTGGGCCAGCGGCGTGGACAGGTAGTTTGCTATAAAGTCCCCCCGCATATCCGGGTGATAGGCCATGCCGTTTGTCATGGTCAGCACGTGCTCCACGGTGATGCGCTCCACGCCGTCCGGGACACGGATATTCCTTTCTTCGATCTCCCTGGCAAAAATGTCCACCATTTTTTCATCCAGCCGGACCAGGCCCTCTCCGATGGCAATACCGATGGCGGTGGCGGTATAGGTCTTGCCAAAGGAGTGGTTGGAGTGGGGCATTTCCGGACGGTAGGGGGCCCACCAGCACGCGGAGAAGATCTTCCCGTGGCGGGCGGCCATGAATCCGTTCATGGTGGTCAGCGGGTGGGACAGGGCGCGGATACATGCCTCCACATGCGCAGAGGGGATCCCCACCTCCTCGGGGGTACAGCGGGGAATCGGGAAGTCCATCAGCGAATCCCCTCCTTTTTGCAGAAGAAATAGAAGTAGACCATCGCGGCCAGCATCAGTGTTCCGCACAGGCCAAAGAGCACCTGGTAACCGGCAAGGCCGACGATCCTGGCCAGCAGGAAGCCGCCCACCATGGGGCCGATGCCCTGACCGATGTCGCCGCCCAGGAAGTAGGTGCTGGTGGCCACGCCGCTGCGGTCACGGCCGACGCGATTGATACACCCCGCCTGAAGGGAGGGCTGGGCCGCGCCCTGGCCCAGGGCCCGCAGGATGCCGGTGGCCAGAATCATCCACAGGGTGCTGCTCATGCCCAGCAGGTACAGGGACACGGCGCACACGACCATCCCGGGGAACACCGTGTAGCGCAGGCCCTTCTTATCCATGATCTTACCGGAGAAGGGGCGCACTGCGAAGACGGCAACGGCATACAGCGTGAAGTAGATGCTGATTTTGCCGATCCCGTGTTCATCCGCAAACATCACCAGATACCCGTTGATGATGCCGTTGGTGAAAGAGAAGGTGGAATAGGGGAGGGTGAAGGGAAGCGCCTTGCAATCAATGATGTCATTGAAACGGATAGCCTTCTTCGCGCCGCTCTTCTCCGGCTGTAGCCCGCGTAGGAACAGGAGTATAAAGGCGGCCAGGAGGGTCAGTCCGGCTGCCGCTATGAATGTGGCGGACATGCCGAGTATCTCCGCAATTTCCAGACCCACGGCCGGTGCGCAGGCGGAGCCTATGAGCTGGCTGATGCCCATATAACCGATCCCCTCGCCGAGACGGCTTTTCGGGATGAAGTGCACCACCAGGGCAATTTGTACCGTGCCGTTAATGGAGAAGCCCACACCGTTGAGAATCCGGAAGAGGATCATGGAGGGCATGTTGGCAGAGAGTGCAAATCCAATCAGACCGGCGCTCATCAGGAGGTTGCTGATGATCAGGAGCCAGATGTTGTTCAGCCGGTCGGCCATCAAGCCGCAGAAGGGGCGGCAGACCAGGCTGGTGATGGAGAACATGCCGACAACAAATCCGGCGAAGGCGATGGTTGCGCCGAGGCTGACCAGATACTTTGACATGATCGTTGCCACCATGTAGAAGGAAAAGGAGCTGAACGTACTGACGGCCAGGATCAGAATGTAGGGCAGATTCCAGAGCTTATCCGGTTCTTGCAGGGGCGGCCGTTGCTTCATGGCATCACATCCTTTCTTTAAGAACCTGTATTCATAACCGGGGGATGCTGGATGGGCGAGGATTTTTCTCGCCGGACAAGGAAATTTTTTGAAGCAATCCTGACGGATTGCGAGGAAAATTGACGCCGTACGGCGGGGAAAAGACTGCCCAGACAGCGTGCAACGGTTGTGAATACAGGTTCTAAGGAAGCGAGGGCACCGAAGTGCCCTCGCGTTGCGTTCAAAAAAACCTTACTTGGCAGCGAGCCAGGTATCCAGCTGGGCCTGCTTTTCTGCCACAATGGCATCGATTCCGGCATCCCGAAGGGCCTGCTGGAAGACGGGGAGGATCTCGTCGATGTTCACCTCGCCGTTGATCAGGGGCAGGTAATACTGGTTGTACACGTTGGTACAGGCAGTGACCTGATCCGCCACGGGAGAGGGGTCAAAGCTGAAGCCCAGCGCCTTGGAGGGGATGGCCTCCTTGTTGGTCTGCTCCGCCAGGTCCCAGAAATAGGTGGGAGTATCAAACCAGAGCGGGCACTCGCTGGCATTGGGCAGGCTGTAGGACGCCTTCATGCCGGTCCAGCCGCAGGAGGTGTTGTCCTTGCCCTCGGGCCAATACAGCAGGCCGTCGTCACCGATGACATAGTTGGAGCCCTCCACGCCGTTGCCCAGCAAATCGCACAGGCGGGAGTCGGTGTAGAATGCGGCCAGGACCTTCATGGCAGCTTCCTTGTTCTGGCAGAAGCTGGTGATGTGCCACAGATAGGTGGCGATGTTGCCCGTGGTGATCAGACGGTCGCCCAGATTGGTGCCCACGACCTCGTCGCCGTACTGCATACTCATGTTCGCCTCGTCGCAGAACTCACCGGCGTCAAAGCTGTAGCCGGGGGTGCCGGAGACAAGACCGAATTGCAGGGACATCAGCGTGGGGTTGTTGTTGGACATGGGGTCCGGGGAGATCAGGTCGTTCTCCTGCCAGATCTTGACGCGGTTCATGAAGTCGATGAAATACTGGGACTCGTAGTAGTTCTCCACGGTGGTGCTGTTGGCGGGGTCCGTCAGAACGCCCAGGAAGTAGGTGTCGCCGAGGTAGTCGATGTCCTTGGGCATGTAGTAGGTCTCGGTAGCGCCGGGGATGTAGTAGTGGTCGGGATTGACCGCCTTCATCGCCAGCAGGGCGTCGGTTACCTGATCGTAGTTGGAAATCTTGCTCCAGTCGATATTGGCGGAGTCGGAATCCGTCTTCTTGCACAGGTACACCATGGGGGAGGTGTAGGGGGCGACTGTGGGCAGGGCTACCAGCTTGCCGTCGATCTTGCAGCAATCCATGACCTCGGGGTAGTCCTTGAAGAGATCCATGACCTCTGGGTAGTCCTTGATCAGCTCCGTCATATCCGCCAGCTGGCCGTTGGAGTACAGCGTGTTCAGAGGCATATACCAGAAGGAAGAGAACACGTCGATGGAATCGCTGCCGCCCGTGAGCAGCAGGTTGAACTGCTGCTGCATGTTGCCGAAGTCGATCCGGACCAGATCGATCTCGGCGCCGCAGGTCTCGCGCAGGATCTCATTCATAGCGGCCTCCACCAGAGGCTCGTCCGGGGTGTCAAACAGAGCGGTATAGGCCCAGCGGATCACGGGGTATTCACCGGGGGCTGCGGGGTCGGTGGAAGGGGCGGGGGCGTCGGCGGATGTACCGTTGCCGGAGGGACTGTCGGCTGGGGCCTTGGGGCTGCCGCAGGCGGCGAGGCTCAAGACCATTGCAGCAGCCAGCAGCAGAGCAATGAGCTTCTTCTTCATTTTTCTTCTCCTTCATGAATGGAATTTGTTTCGGCAAGATGCCCGATGCACTGTTACTATAGCAGATTTGTCCTTCCCTGCGCTATCAATTTCCTGTGGAACTCTGTTGCATTTCTGACGAAAAAAATGAGTGCAACTGTCAATTTGCACAAAAAAGAAGGGCGTTTATTGACGTAGTTCAGAAACACGACAAATCACAGCAGAAAAATGATAGCTTCTCCAAACAGAATTTGTTACTATTATTACCATACCACCGCTTGACAGCGGAAAAGTATGGAGGGAACGAAATGATACAAAGACAAGCGGCAAAAGCAGGCAAAAGACCGGCTCTGTCGGATGCGGAAAAGAACTATATCCGCAGGAAACGGCGCAAAAAATTCAAGCAGTTCTTCCCCTTGTATCTCATGCTGATCCCCGGTCTGATCTATCTGATCGTGAACAACTATCTGCCCATGGGCGGGCTGGTGATCGCATTCAAGAAGATCGACTACTCGCTGGGAATTTTCGCAAGCCCCTGGGTCGGGCTGCAAAACTTCAAGTTCCTGTTCAGCAACCAGGATGCGCTGAAAGCGCTGCGCAATACGATTTTGTACAACCTCCTGTTCATTGTGACCGGCAACGTACTGGCGATCGTAGTGGCCATTGCGCTGGACGCGGTACACAGCAGGTTCCTGAAAAAGTTCAGCCAGGTGGTCATTCTCATCCCCTATCTGCTGTCCACGGTGATCGTCAGCTACATTGTCTACGCGTTCCTGAATCCCACCAATGGCTTCATGAACAACACCATTCTCCCGATGCTGGGGTATGAAAACCCCATCAAATGGTACAATGAGGCGAAATACTGGCCTGTGATTCTGACCATAGTCTATCTGTGGATGAACTTCGGGTACAGCTCCATCCTCTACTACTCCAATATCATCAGCATTGACAAGTCCCTCTATGAGGCGGCCGTGATGGATGGAGCGTCCACCTGGAAGCAGATCGTTTACGTGACGCTCCCCGAGCTGAAATTCACCGTCATTACCCTGGTTTTGCTGGCAGTGGGCCGCATTTGCTTCTCCGACTTCGGTCTGTTCTACCAGATCCCGCAGCACAGCGGTATGCTATACGCCACGACGCAGACGGTCGATACCTTCGTCTATCGCGCACTGCTGGAGCTCAACGACGTGGGCCGGTCCTCCGCAGCGGGCTTCTTACAGTCGCTGCTGGGCTTTATCCTGGTGTTTACGGCCAACAAGCTGGTCTCTGCGGTGGACAGAGATAGCGCGCTGTTCTGAGAAGGAGGATTTTTGAGATGATAAATAAGAGCAAGGGCTTCAGTATTTTCTTCAATGCCCTCCTGATTTTCCTGGTTCTTGCCTGCCTGATCCCGTTCTGGCTGCTGATCGTCAGTTCGTTTACCTCCGAAACGTATCTGGTGCAGAACGGCTACTCCATGATGCCCAAGGAATTTAGCATGGCCGCGTATAACTTCCTGTTTGCCACCCGAAATTCCATTTTGCAGGCGTATAAGATGAGTATCATCATTGCCGCCATCGGGGTGACGGCCAGCGTCGTCATGACCATCCTCTTTGCGTATCCCTTGTCCCGGAGCGGCCTGCCGGGTCGGAACTTCTTCTCCCTGTTTCTGTTCTTCACCATGCTGTTTAACGGCGGCCTGGTTCCTACCTATCTGATTTATACCAACCTGGTCCATATCAAGGATTCTCTCTGGGCCATGATCATCCCGTATCTGCTGTTCAACCCGTTCCTGGTCATCATGATGCGCACCTATTTTACCACCAGCATCCCCAGCGAGGTCATCGAGGCCGCCATGCTGGACGGCGCCACCGAGACCCAGACGCTGGTGAAGGTGGTGGTGCCCATGAGCAAGCCCATCATCGCCACCATCGGTCTGATGACGCTGATCGCCTACTGGAACAACTGGACGAACGGGATTTACTTCATCACCACCCGGACCGACCTCTATGGCATTCAGAACTACCTCAACGACGTCATGAACAAGGCGTCGTTCCTGACCTCCCATGTCAGCGGCATGATCAACGCCGCGGATATTCCCAATATCTCTGTCCGTATGGCCATCGCGGTCGTAGCGGTGATCCCCCTGCTGCTGGCGTATCCCTTCTTCCAGCAGTATTTTGTCAAGGGCATCACGCTCGGTTCCGTAAAGGGCTGATGGCCGCCGCGCCTTCACAGCCTGTGCTTCTTAAAGGGGAGGCGCAGGCTGTGAAGAACGCCTGATATTTCCCACTAAATAGAAAAGGAGAAGCTGAGTATGGCACTATGCAAAATTGATTACGATTCTGATGTCATGCAGCAGAAAATGGGTGTCTGCGTCATCATTCCAGAAAACAAGTGGGGCTACTCCCTGGCGGACCGCCCCGCGGATTACCGGTATCCGACGCTGTGGCTGCTGTGCGGCGGCGGCTTTGACCATACCGACTGGGTCCGTTACACCGCCCTGGAGCTGTACGCCGCCAAGCACGGCGTTGCGGTGGTCCTCCCCGGTATATCCTACTGCGGCTACGTCAATACCGCCGAGGGCGATTACAGGTGGTGGGATCAGATCGCATACGAATTGCCCCAATATCTGCGCAAGGTTTTCCCGCTGTCTGAGAAGCGGGAAAATAATTTTGTGGCTGGCTTTTCCATGGGCGGCTACGGCGCGTTCAAGTTTGCCATGCAGCGGCCCGAGATGTTCGCCGCCTGCGGTAATTTCTCCGGGCCCATCAACATCATCCCCCGGACCCCGGTTGCCCCGGATGAGAAGCGGGGCCAGCCCTGCCTCCGGGACGACTTCTGCGAGGAGCCCTTTGCGACGCTGTGGGCCTCCTTTGGTTCCGCCGCCAAGCGCCGCAGCACCCCGGATGACAATATGTATATGCTGGAGAAGCATCTGCGGGAGGGGACCGACCTGCCCAAATTCTACATGGCGATTGGCTCGGAGGACCCCGGCGCCCAGGATGCCTATGCCTGTATGGACGAGATGTGCCGCATGGGTCTGGACTTTACCCAGGTGCGGGACGCCGGGAAGCACGACTGGGTCTACTGCAACCGCCATGTGGAGCGCTTTTTGAACTGGATCCCGCTCCACAGCGACTACATCATGGAGGATCAATAAGTATGGCTGTATTGGAATTGAATGCGCTGTCCACCGCTCTGGCCGGAAGCTTCTCCGCGACGGTGCTCTTCCCGGACGACGGGGGAATGGCCCGGGACCGGCTGTACCCCGCCCTGTATTTCCTCCACGATATTGGCGGGAACGACACCGATATTCGGACCGTGAAGAATTTGCAGGCCCTGTCCAATGAGCTGGGATTGTTTATCGTTGCGCCTGCGCTGATGCACTCCTTTGGCATGGATCTGCGCTGGGGCGGCAAATATGGCGACTTTGTATGCCGGGAGCTGCCCGGGATCTGTCGGCACATGTTTCCTCTGGACGAGTCCAGGCAGTATGTGGGCGGGACTGGCGGCGGCGCTTATGGAGCCGTCTGGCACGCGGCCAACCACCCCGATGTCTTTCCCGCGTGCTTTACCGTCAACGGCCGGTATGACGCCGCGTCCATGTGCGAGGCGGCGGCCGGGGGCGCGGCGATTCCCCGCTTGCGCGTCCCCAATCTGGAGGCCGTCTTTGGAAATCTGGATGGCGTCCGCGGCAGCAAGCTGGATGTGCTGTGCCCGGAGAATCCCGCGCCAAGGGGGATTTACATTGGCTGTACGGAGGACTTTGCGGCGCTGGACGACAGCGCTGTCCTGGCGCGGCAGCTGAAAACAGCCGTGCATGTGGGGAAGACGGAGGAGGCGGTCTTTGCCGCCGGTCTTCGCTTCCTGTGTGAGGGGGAGTAGGAAAATGTCACTGCTTACATATACCTTTGAGAGTCAGTACCTGAACGGGAACACCCAGGTTTCCGTCATTTTGCCGGATAAGCCCCGGGGCATATCGCCCGAGGCGTTCTATTGCAGCGGGAAGCGGTACAAGGTCCTCTGGCTGCTCCACGGCACCTGCGGCGACAACAGCGACTGGATCAGAAGGACCAATATCGAGCTCTACGCCGCGGAGAAAAACCTGGCCGTCGTGATGCCCTCCGCGCTGAACTCCAACTACTCCAACTGGGAAGATACCATGCTGGGCTACCACATGTACGACTATCTGACGGAGGAGCTGATGCCCCTGATCTACGGCTGGTTCCCCGTCTCCGACCGGCGGGAGGACAATTTTATTGCGGGCCTGAGCATGGGCGGCCGGGGGACCATCAAGTACGCGGTGAACCATCCCCGGCGCTTCGCCGCCGCCGCCGTCCTGTCCGCCGCCCCGGTGGACCTGTCCCGGATGCGCCGGGGGGACCCCAATCTCCTGCTGGACCTGGATAACCCCCGCACGGTGACGACGATGAAAAACGCGGGCGGTTTTGACGCCTTTGTCCACTCCAACGAGAACGTATGGGCCATCCTGGATGAAAAGGCCAGGACCGGGGAGCTGCCCCGGCTGATGTTCGCCTGCGGGGAGGAGGATACGGTGCTGTACGGGCTCTTCCTTGACTTCCAGAGGCACGCCCGGGAGATCGGTCTGGACGCCCATTGGTACTCTCTGCCCGGCTACCGGCACGAGTGGCGGTTCTGGGACCTGGGGATTCAGGAGGCGCTGCGCTTCTTCGGACTGGACGAAGAAGGCGGCAGCCCCTATTAAATGGAAGGAGCGAATGACATGGAGGAATACATTCTGCGCCCGGGCACGCCTGACGACGACAACCGGGACTATCTCCCGGAGAAAATCAAGGGGAGCGACATTGTCGTCAACGAGAACGGCAACAACTCCCAGCCCTACCCCCTGCGCCTGCGGGAATTTCACGACGCGCTGACGCCCGACGGGAGGGAGGATACCTGGTATGAGTATGTGCCCGCATGCTATGACCCGGCCAGGAAAACGCCCCTGGTGCTGTCCATGCACGGCGGGATGATGACCGGATGGGGCCAGGCGATCTACACCTCCTGGACGATGATGGCGGAGCTGAATAACTTCATCGTTGCTTTCCCGGACGCCTCCGAGAAGCGGGTGTGGTGCGTGGAGTGGGGAAAGTGGCGCTTCGATGACGGCCAGGGGGCCGATGAGCCCCTGCCGCCCGAGGCGTCCAACGCCCCCGAGGACATCATGGAGAACCACGATGTCCGGCTGGTCCTGGGGCTGATCGCGCGGATGAAGGAGAAATACAACATCGACACAGAGCGCATCTATATGCAGGGGATGTCCATGGGCAACCTGATGACCGCGCTCTTCGCCCGGAATTTTGGGAACCTGCTGGCCGGTGCCGCCGGGTCCGGCTGCTCCACCTTTACGGACCGGCTGTTCACGCCCGAGGGCGCGGTCAGGAACAAGGGCGGCCATCTGCCCGTGTGGCAGTCCCGTCCGGAGAACAACGACATTCCCCCCGACAAGGCCGATTCCCTGTATGTCAACAGGTACAACCGATACTACTGGATGAAGTGCAACGGCTGCGCCCCCGTTCCCCAGATCCGGATCGAGGGGGAGGACAACCTGGCCTTCTACCGCGGGGAGAAGGCGGACATGGTCTATCTGGACATCAAGAACCGGGACCACGGGCAGACGCTGGACGACGCCGCCCTGGTGTGGAACTACCTGTTCTCCGGGACCCGGAGGAGGGCGGATGGGACCATTGTCCATGAGCAGAGCAATTTGCCCCGTACCGGGGACGCCTTCGCCTTCGCCGTGGCGGACGGCTGCCGCAGCGCATGGGTCGATAACGCCGTTGAGCCCCTGACGGCGGAGGTCCGCCGGTGGCAGAAGCTCAAATACCACGGGCTGAACGGCGGCCAGGCGGTGCGCGGGGAGTACCGGATGGTCCCCCTGTCTCTGCTGGCCCGGGTGTTCCGGGCGGAGCTCGCTTACGGCGGGGATACCCTCACGGCGCGGATGACGCTGCGGGACGGGAGGACCCTCCAGTTTGCCCGGGGAAGCATTGGCTGCGTCATCGACGACCGGCTGCGCAGCATGTACTGCGAGGCGATCCATCGGGAGGGCCAGCTGCTGGTCAGCGTGGAGTGGTTCTGCCGCTATGTGATGAACCTGACGGTCACCGCGTGCGACGGCGTGGTGTATGTCACCGACCACTTTGCGGAGCTGTCCGCCAATATGGCTGATTTGATCCGGGATCTGCTGGCAAACGGCGGCGCGCTGGCGGACTATGACGCTTTGACGTTGGAAAAGTAAGGAGGGCGCTTTATGGATGGAACCGTAATTCTTCGGGCGGGTACGCCCAATGACGACAACCGGGACTACCTCCCGGAGGCCATCAAGGGCAGCGATATGGTGGTTAATGAAAACGGCAACAATTCTCAGCCCTATCCCCAGCGGCTGCGGGAGTGCACCGGCGTCCTGACGGACGACGGCCTGACGGACCGCTGGTATGAGTACGTGCCGGAGAGCTATGACGGGAGCAGGGCGGTGCCCCTGGTAGTGGGGAACCACGGCGGTCTCATGACCGGCTGGGGACACGCCATCTACACCTCCTGGACCATGCTGGCCGACCGGGAGGGGTTGATCTGCGTCTTCCCAGATGCCCACCAGGCCCGCATCTGGCAGGTGGAGGGGATGTTTGAGGGCAGCAAGACCCCGTCCTTCTTCGACGACATGGACCTGGCCGCCGTACCGGCGGACTACCGCGAAAACCACGACCTCAACTACGTCAAGGCCCTGATTGCCGAGATGCAGCGCAAATACAACATCGACAAGGGCCGGATCTTCATGCAGGGCATGTCCGCGGGCAACCTGATGACCGCCCAGTTCTGCCGCTACTACGGGGACATCCTGGCGGGGGCGGCCGGTTCCGGCGGCCCCACACAGCTGGACATGCTGTTTACCGATGACGGCGAGCTGAAAAACGTCGCCGGACATCTGCCCGTGTGGCAGGCCCGCCCGGAGACCAACGGGACGCCGCCGGGCCGTCCCTACGACGAGCCCCTGCTCAACCGGTTCAACCGCTTCTACTGGATGCACCTGAACGAGTGCGGCCCCATTCCCCGGATTCGGATCGAGGGGGAACACAATCTGGCGTTCTACACCGGGAAAAAAGGGGACGTGGTCTACCACGACATCAAGAATCGGGACCACGGGCAGACGTTGGATGAGGCGTTCCTGTACTGGGACTACTTCTTCTCCGGTCTGCGCAGGAACCCGGACGGCTCCATCACCCGGTCGGAGACGCCCCTGCCCAGGACCGGGGACGCCTTTGCCATCGCGGTCACCGGCGGCACGGATCAGGCGTGGTTCGGCAACAGGATCGTCCCCATGTCCGCGCCTGCCGTGAAATGGCAAAAGCTCAAATATCACGGACTGAACGGCGGGACCAAGGTGCGGGGGGAATATGTCTGCGTTCCGCTGCGCTTCCTGGCCCAGGTCTGCGGCGCGGAATACCTCCCCGGCGAGGGGTCCCTCACCGCAAGGCTGATCCTGAAGGATGGGAGGACGCTGCAATTTGCCCGGGGCAGCATCGGCTGCGTGATCGACCGGGACATCCGCAGCATGTACTGCGAGGCCCTCCATCGAAACGGAGAGCTGCTGGTGAGCGCGGAGTGGTTCTGCCGGTATCTGCTGAATTTGCAGGTCTCCCAGTGCGACGGGGTGGTCTATATCACCGACCACTTTGCCGCCCTCTCCGCCAATATGGCGGACGTCATCCGGGAGCTGCTGTTCGGGAAGCTGTTCCCGGAGAACTTCCGGTATATGGAATATCAGGCGCTTTAAGGAGGGAATGAGGGAATGGACTTTACCAGACTGACCGATTACCTGAACACGCTGGAGGAAACCTATGGTGTCCGCGGGCTGGACATCAAGATCACCAGGGAGCACGATACGGTCTGCCGCTACATGACCGGACACAGCGACTACGAGGGCAAAACCCCCGTATCCGCGCGGGACCTGTACGACATCTTCTCCTGCACCAAGGTCATTACCATGGTGGGCGTGATGCAGCTTGTCGAGAGGGGGAAGATCGACCTCCAGGCCCCTCTGGAGACCTATCTGCCGGAATTTGCCTACATGCGGTACGCCACCGACTTCAAGGTGGGGCAATTCCCCTTCGCCTGGCCCACCGAGAGATCCCCTCTGGCGCCGGCCAGGAATAAAATCTATATTCATGACCTGATGAGCATGACGGCCGGTATGAGCTATGACGTGGCGGCAAAGCCCATTCTCGATGTCGTCAGGGCCACAAACGGCGAGGCCAATACGCGGCAGATTGTCGCTGCGATGGCGGAGATGCCCCTGCTGTGCGAGCCGGGCGCCCACTACTCCTACGCGCTGGGCCACGACGTGCTGGCGGCGGTCGTAGAGGTGGTCACCGGCATGACCTTCGGCGAATACATGCGGGAGAATGTGTTCGCGCCGCTGGGGATCACCGAGATGTACTATCAGGTTCCCGAGAGCGAGAGGCGCCGCCTCTCCGCCCAATATGCAAAGGACTGGGACACCGGCGAGATCAGGCCGGACGACAGCATGATCTACCGCATCACAAAGAACTATGAGAGCGGCGGCGCGGGGCTGGCGACCACGGTGGACGAATACAGCAAGGTACTGGAAGCGCTGGCCAATGGCGGCGTGGGCGCCACCGGCCGCCGGATCCTGACGCCGGACGCCATCTCCGTCATGAGCCGCAACTGGCTCACCGAGGCGCAGATGGCCGACTTCTCCTTACCCGGGAAGCCGGGGTACGGCTACGGCCTGGGGGTGCGCACGCTGATGGACGGAAGCAAGGCGAAAAGCCCCGTGGGGGAATTTGGCTGGGACGGGGCCGCCGGAGCCTTCTCCCTGATCGACCCTGTGAACCATGTGAGCCTGTTCTATGCCCAAGAGATCCTGGGGATGATGGAGGCTTACAGCGAGATCCACCCCACCATCCGGGATTTGACCTACGAGGCGCTGGAGCTGTGAATGATGGGAATTTTTCGTTTTAATTACCGCAGTGAGATCTTAGGGCGATATGTGGACGTGACGGTGGCCCTCCCCACGGACAGCTACCGCTGTCCGCCCAACGAGAGAATGGAACACCGGACCAACCGCTCCCCTGCGGACTCCCGGAAGCCCTGCTATCAGCCAGGTATGAAGTTTCAGACGGTCTATCTCATCCACGGCGGCGGCGACGACGATACGCTGACCTACCGCTACAGCAACGTGGAGGAGGCCGCGCAGCGCAACCATGTGATGCTGGTTACCCCCAATATTGCCAATTCCTTTGGCTACGACGCCCGGTACGCCGTTCCCTATATGACCTTCGTCACGGAGGAGCTGCCCACGGTCATGCAGGCCCTGTTCGCCTCCAGCCCCGCCCGGGAGGACAATTTCATCATGGGCTACGCCATGGGCGGCAACGTGGCGCTGGGGTGCGCCGTGAACCGCCCGGACCGCTACGCGGCCTGTCTGGACATCTCCGGCGGGATCGGCATGACCATGCGGACGGACACGCTGATGGAGGAGCTGGACGGCGACCACTTCCCGCAATTCTTCCCCTTGTACAACACGACCTTCGGCCCGAGCGAAGACATCCCCGGCAGTCCCGCCGACCTCTCCTTCCAGGTGAAGCGCCGCCGGGAGAGCGGCGGCCCGGAGTGCAGGTTCATTCTGGTCTGCGGCAGCAGGGAATTTATCCGCAGCCGGGTGGAGAACGACGTGTCCGCCATGCAGGCCATGGGGATGGATGTGACCTACCTCTGCGCAGAGGAGTACGACCATGATTTTCAGCTGTGGGACCGGTATTTGCAGCTGGGGCTCGACCGGCTCCTGCCCCTCAGGCGCAGGGCGATTTATTCCACATAAAAGGAGGGATCTGTCATGGCAAATTTTAGACTGTACTACTATTCCGAGGTCCTGAAGATGAAGGTGGGCGTGAATGTGATCCTGCCGGAGAGCACCTGGGGGACCTCCCTGGCCGACCGTCCCCGGGGCTACCGCTACCCCGTGCTGTGGCTCCAGTCCGGGGGAGGATTCGACTATACGGATTGGCAGCGCTACACCGCGCTGGAGCTGTACGCCTCCGAGGCGGGCATTGCCGTGGTCTGCTCCGGCACCTACTGTTCCGGCTACATGGATACGGTCCACGGCGACTTCAAGTATTTCTCCCAGCTGTCCATAGAGACGCCCAAGGTGGTGCGGCACCTGTTCCCCCTGTCCGAGAAGCCGGAGGACAACTTCCTGGCGGGCTTTTCCATGGGCGGGTACGGCTCCCTGAAGTGGCTGGTCCGGGACCCGGAGCAGTTTGCCGCCATCGGCCTGTTCTCAGGGCTGAAGAATATGGCGGATCTGCCCATCGACGACGACGCGGCCATGGTGGAGGGCAACGAGGCGTTCTACATGTTCCGTTCCGCCTTCGGAAAGCAGGAATACGTGGTGCATACCGAAAACGACATCTGCTATATGATTGACAAGCAGATGGCCGCAGGGAAGAAATTCCCCCGGGCCTATATGGCCACCGGGGTGGAGGACGCTCACTATGAGGACAACCGGCGCTTTATGGACAAATATGCCGCGCAGGGGATGGACATCTACCGGATCATTGACCACGGCTACCACAACTGGGAATACTGCGACAAGCACATAAAAAACTATCTGGACTGGCTGGCGGCGGAGGGGAAGCTCAAGGACACCTTCGTGCGGGCCTCGGAGTAAGGAGGGAGGACATCGTGGCAACCATTGAAATGAATATGCTCTCTGTCATCACCTGCGGGTCCATTTCCGTCCGGGTATTCTGCCCCGGCATGGACAAACTGGCGCTGGACGACAAGGAGCACCGCGTAAAATACCCCGTGCTGTGGCTGCTGCACACCGACGGCGGCGCGGCCATCGACTGGCTTGAAACCCCCGCGGAGCGAATCGCCGAAAAATACGGTATCTTCTTGATCGCCCCGGACCAGCATCATGCCATGGGGACCGACATGGCATTTGGCCCGCGGTACGAGTCCTTCCTGCATACCGAGCTGCTGAACATCTGCCGCAACTGTCTCCCCATTTCGGAGGACCAGGCTGAAAACTGGATCGGCGGCGTGGGGACCGGCGCTTACGGCGCGGTCAAAATGGCGCTGAAGCACCCGGATGTCTTCTCCAAGGCCGTGGCCATCAACGGGATCCTGGATATGGAGGCCCTGATTGCCAGGGCGGTGGCCGGGGAGGACACCGGCACCCCCCACAACAGAGTCTCCTTAGAGGCGGTATTCGGGGATCTGACCCGGTTTCACGGGAGCGGCAACGACCTGTTTGCCCTGCCCCGGCCGGAGAACGGCGCCCTCTATTTCACCTGGGAGGCCGGATCCCCGGTGCAGGCGGAAAATGAGCGTCTGGCCGCCCTGCTGGGCGCAGAAACCGCGCAGCGGAAAGCGGAGGAAGATTTTGACGCCTGTCGGGTCAGTCTGCCGGACGCCGTCCGGTGGCTGATGAAGCCGTAAGAGGGAGGAGGGAAGCATGAAGCCGAAAATTGTTCTGCGCCCCGGCGACCCCAACGATGCGAACCGGGACTATCTCCCCGAGGCCATCAAGGAGAGCCGGATGGTCGTCAACGAAAATGGGAATAATTCCCAGCCGTATCCGCCGAAGCTGCTGGAGTTTACGGGGGATATAGTGGGGGACGGACTTTCCGACGTCTGGTATGAGTACGTGCCGGACAGCTACGACCCCCAAAAGAAGACCCCCCTGGTTTTCTCCATGCACGGCGGACTGATGACCGGCTGGGGCCAGTGCATCTACACCAGCTGGACCTATGTCGCGGAGCGGGAGGGATTCATCTGCGTGTTCCCCAGTGCCCACGCCCGGCGGTTCTGGCAGATCATGTGCGAGGAGGAGCTGAAGGAGGAGCTCTCCGCGGACAATCCCGCCGGGATCTTTCTGAACGACTTCCCGGAGGACATCCGGGAAAACCACGATGCCAATCTGGTGCTGGCGCTGCTGGAGCGGATGAAGCGCCGCTACAACATCGACGAGGGCCGGGTGTATATGCAGGGTATGTCCCTGGGTAACGCCATGACCCATATGATGAGCAAGTTCTACGCCCACAAATTTGCCGCCATGGCGGGCTCTGCGGGCCCCGCCAGGAGGACGCTCCTCTACCGCGCGGACGGCGCGCCCGATCACCGCAGTCTGCCGGTGGATGTCTGGCAGACCCGGATGGAGCTGGACGGTCCCCCGCCCGCCTGCCGGGAGGAGATCGAGGACGTGGTGGCCTACAACCGCCGCTATTGGATGCAGATCAACCAGTGCGATCCCCTCCCGAAGATCCGTCTGTCCGGGGAGAACAACTTCGCTTTCTTCACCGGGAAGGCCGCCAATTACGTCCTCCGGGACGTGAAAAACCGGGACCACGGCCAGACCTTTGACGATGCCGAGCTGGTGTGGGACTACCTGTTCTCCGGCGCGCGGCGGGCGGAGGACGGGACCATCGTTCACGAGGAGACTGCGCTGCCCCGGGAAAATGACGCCGTGAGCCTTGCGGCGGTGGCGGGCTGCGGCAGGGCCTGGCTGAATGGACAGATCGTGGATATGCCGGGGAAGGCGTTCCTGTGGCAGAAGCTCAAGTACCACGGTCTGAACGGCGGACAGATCGTGCGGGGGGAATACCTGATGCTCCCCATGTCCTTCCTGGCCTCCGCCTTCCAGGGCGGCTTTGAGAGAAGCGAGGACGGGCGGTCCGCGGAGATGACCGTCAGCGGGAAGACCTTCCAGACGGCGCAGGGCTCTATCGGCGCGGTGGTGAACAACCGGATCACCGATATGGACTGTGAGGCCGTCCTCCGGGAGGGGGAGCTGTACATCTCCGGCGAGTGGTTTTTGCGGGAGATCATCGGATACCAGGTATCCCGCTGTAAGGGCGGAATGTATGGCACCGACCACGAGACCCGGCTCTCCATTCAAATGACGCGGTTGCTTTCGGAACTGCTGAAAGGATGACATATGACAAAAATACAGCTGCTCCCCGGTGAGCTGAACGATGAGAACCGGGACTATCTGCCCCAGGCCATCAAGGGAAGCCGCATGGTGGTCAACGAGAATGGGAACAGTTCGCAGGTATATCCCAAAAATCTGAGGGAGTACAGCGGCGACCTGCTGGGCGATGGCATGACGGACACCTGGTATGTCTATGTGCCGGACAGCTATGACCCCGGAAAAAAGACGCCTCTGGTTTTCTCCATGCACGGCGGTCTGATGTGCGGCTGGGGCCAGTGCATCTATACCAGCTGGAGCCATGTGGCGGACAAGGAGGGGTTCCTCTGCGTGTTCCCCAATGCTGGCAGCATGGGGATGTGGATGATCGAGTGCGACCCGGAAACGGTGGATGAAATCTGCAACCCCGCTTATGAGGGGGCGCCAGCGCTGAACCGGCCCACCGGACACGTCCGGGACTTCCACGATGTCCGATTGGTGCTGGCCCTGCTGGAGAAGATGAAGCGGGAGTACAACATTGACGCTGGCAGGGTGTATATCCAGGGCATGAGTATGGGGAATGCCATGACCAGCCAGGTGGCCCGGTATGCGGGCGGCTATTTTGCCGCCGCCGCCGGTTCCGGCTGTCCCACGAATTGCAAGCTGCTGTTTACGCCGGAGGGAGATCTGATCAACGAGGGTGGTCCTCTGGATGTGTGGTCCTCCCGTCTGGAGCACGACAGGACGCCTCCCCACTACGGGGAGGACGACCGCACCGTCATCACCGGCAATCTGAACTACTGGCGGCGCCTGAACGACGCCATGGGACTGCCGGAGGTATCCGTGCGGGGAGATAAGAACTTCCTGTTCTACCGGGGAACTATGGGCAACGTGATGCTGATGGATGTCTTCAACCGGGACCACGGGCAGACCTTCGACGACGCCCAGCTGGTGTGGGACTACCTGTTCTCCGGGGTATACCGGGATGAAGAGGGCAAGCTGTGCCACACGGCCCCCCGGAAGCGCTTTCAGAGGGACGAGCGTGCGCTGCTGCTTTCCGAGGGCGCGTCAAAGGCATTGGCGGGCGGTCGGGTCGTGGAGCTGGGCGGGACCTGCTTCCGCCGGGAGAAGATCAAGTACCACGGTCTGAACGGGGGTCACATCGTCCGGGGGAGCTATCTGTACGCCCCGGCGGCGTTTTTGACGGAGATGTTCGGCGGCGCGGTCCTCCGGGACGGCGAGAGGGCGGAGATCCGCCTGCCGGACGGCAGGGAGCTGACCTTTGCCCACGGGTGCATCGGCTGCACGATTGACAACTGCGTGGAGTCCATGCTCTGCGAGGCGATCACGCGGGACGGGAAGCTCTGTGTGCCCGCCGGATGGTTCTGCTCGGCCCTGTATGATTGGCATGTCTCGGATTACGGCGACTGTACCTACGCCGCCGACCACGCCTCCCATCTCTCCCGCTATGCCGCGTGGCTGCTGTCGGATATTCTGCACGGCGCGCAGGCGCGGCAGCGGGGGTATATAGTCGAAGCAGTTGAAAATCGGTAAAGTTCGGCGGTTAAAACAGGGAGTGGACTTCGTTGTCGTCCTTGGCGGGCGTCAGCCCGCCTGCGTCCTCCGCCTCGCCACCCCCTATTTTCCCTCGCCTCCTTTTTACCGATTCTCAACCGCATCGACTATAAAAACCTAGACAACGGAGGGTTCCGCTTTGCTTCGACCAGATAAGCCGTTGGGAAAGATTCTCAGCGCCATCTTGGATCAGTTTGTACTGAATCTGCTGTTTATGCTGTGCGCAATGCCTGTGATTACCCTCGGGGCCGCCGCCATCTCCCTCTATGAGCAGGAGTACGCCATCTGGGAATCGCGGGACACGCAGCTCGTCCGAAGCTACCTGCGAGGGGTGCTCCGGAATTTCTTCAAAGGTCTGGCCCTGCTGGGGATTGGCGCGGTGATGGCGGTGGCCGGGATGGGGATCTGGAGCTCCCTGATTTTGCTGGGGCTGCCGGTCAGGCCAACGGCGGCGGTCATTGTCTGGATTGTGGGCGGTATTTTCCTGTGGTTCTTGGGACTGACCGGACGGTATGAGCAAAAGACGGGGATCACGTTTCGCAACGCCTACATCCTGGCCATCCGGAAACTGCCGGTCACGCTGGCGCTGGGGCTGATCAATCTGGGGTGTCCGGCGCTGCTGCTGGTGGTCCCGGAGACGCTGTGGGCCGGATACCTGTTTTTTCTGCTGTTCTTTTTCTCTGCGACGGCTGCCTGCTTGTCGGCGGGACTGCTGCTGCATACGCTGAAAAAAGTGGACGCGGAGGAGGACGAGTAGACGCGGAAGCGGCAGTCTGCACGACGCGGCGGCCCCGGCGCGGTGCGCTTCTGCGAGGCAATGGATAACGATTTATTTTAGGAGGAAACGAGTATGGGTCTGAAACTATTGGCGGGCGCCCCCAACGATGCCAACCGGGACTATGTGCCCCAGGGCATCAAGGGGACTGATATGACCATAAACGAAAACGGCAACAACTCCCAGGTCTATCCTGCGAGGCTGCAAGAGTGCACCGGCGTCCTGGCGGACGGCCTGGAGGACGTCTGGTATGAGTATGTGCCGGAGAGCTATGACGGGAGTAAAAGGGTGCCCCTGGTGGTCAGCAACCACGGCGGGCAGATGAACGGCTGGGCGCAGGCCGTCTACAGCTCCTGGACCATGCTGGCGGAGAAGGAGGGCTTTATCTGCGTCTTCCCCAACGCCCACTCCCTGATGATGTGGACCATCCAGGGCATGGCGGACCGGGTCCGTGCGAATCCGAACCTGGTGCTGCCCATCCCCATGGACCCGGAGGATTTCCGCGACAATCACGACCTGAATTTCCTGCGGGCGCTGATTGACCACATGCAGAAAAAGTACCGTATTGATGCCGGTCGTATCTATATGCAGGGCATGTCCATGGGGCACATGATGACGGACCAGTTTGCCCGGTACTATGGGGACATCCTGGCCGGTGCGGCGGGGTCTGGCGCGTCCGCCTTCGCCACCCAGCTGTATACCGCAGACGGTGCGCTGCGCAACTGGGGCGGTCCGGTTCCCACCTGGATCTCCCACCCGGAGAAGAACGGCATGGACGGCCCCATGGGGGACGAGGAGGCGGCCCAGCGGACGGGCAGGACCTATTGGGCGAAGGTCAACGGCGTCCACGGACGGCCGCAGATCCGCATCGTCGGCGAGGACAACTTCGCCTTCTACGCCGGGGACAAGGCCGACATGGTGTATCTGGACATCAAGAACCGGGACCACGGCCAGGCGTTGGACGAGGCGTTCTACTACTGGAACTACATGTTCTCCGGTGTGCACCGGGAACCGGACGGCACGCTGGTGAAGGACAAGACGGTCTGGGAGCCCGCGGGGGACACATTCTCCCTGGCCCTGACCCCGGGGTGCTCCAGCGCGTGGCTGCACAACGAGGTTGTCCCGATGCCCATCGCTCCCATGTGGTGGCAGAAGCTGAAATACCACGGCCTGGAGGGCGGCCAGATGGTGCGGGGGGAGTATCTGTGCGCCAGCCTGCGGTTTTTGGCGCAGGTGTTCGGCGCGGACTACGCCACCGACGAGGCCGGTCTGGAGGCGACGGTCCGGTTCCCGGATGGCAGGGTGGCGAAGTTCTCCCGGGGGGTTATTGGCTGCCTGGTGGACGACAATCTGCACGCCATGTACTGCGAGACCCTCCACCGCGGCGGGGAGCTGCTGGTCAGCGTGGAGTGGTTCTGCCGCTTCCTGTTCCACCTGCACGTCTCTGTGTGCAATGATGTGGTGTACGTCACGGACCACTTTGCGGAGCTGTCCGCATTCATGGCGCAGATTATCCGGGAAGAGCTGCGATAAATGGCGAGGAGTCGAGTTGACCTGACGGAGGGACCCATCTTTCCGCGGCTTCTGTCGTTTGCCATGCCCATCTTTCTGGGCGCCGTGGTGAACCAGCTGTATAATGTGGCGGATTCCATGATCGTGGGGCGATATGTGAGCAAGGATGCGCTGGCGGCTGTGTCCGCCGGTGCGCCCCTTATGAGTCTCATCATGCTGTTCTTTGTGGGCATGTCCTCCGGCGCCAGCGTGGTGGTGGCCCAGCGGTTCGGCGCAGGGAACAGGGATGCCCTGCAAAAGGCGGTGGGGACCATTGCCGTCATGACCCTGGTCGGGTCCGCCGGTCTGACGGTCTTCGGACTGCTGGTGTGCCGGCCGCTGCTGGTCATGCTGGGGACGCCGGAGAGCATTCTGGACGATACCTTCCGCTACCTCGTGGTGATCTTTGTCTGCACCACGGGAAATATGGTGTACCAGATGGGCAACGGCGTCTTGCAGGGGATGGGGGACAGCACCTGGCCGTTCCTGTTTTTGCTGGGCTGTTCCATTTTGAATATTGCCCTGGACTTGGTGGCTGTGTTAGTATTCCATTGGGGCGTGATTGGCGTCGCCGTCGCCACGGGCATCTCCCAGATGGCGTCCGGCATAGGCGTGGTCGTCCGCCTGGACCGGGGCGGCTACGGCATATCCCTGTCTCCCCGGCATCTCCGGCCGGATGCGGGGGAGATGCGGCGGATCCTCTCCATCGGCCTGCCTGCGGCCATCCAGAACGTGGGCAACACCGTTGCAGCCCTGTTTGTCCAGTCCTCCGTCAACTTTTTTGGAGCGTCCTTTATCGCGGCAAACAGTATCGTGACCAAGGTCGACGACCTGGTAAATATCCCGATCATGGCGCTGTCCACCGCGCTGTGCACCTTCGTGGCCCAGAACATGGGACAGATGCGCCTGGAGCGCATCCGGAGGGGGACCAATCTGTGCATTCTCTTTCTGACCGGGGTGGGCGCGGGGATGTGCGTCCTCCTGCTGGCGATGCGCGGACAGTTCCCGAAGCTGTTTTCATCCGATCAGGAGGTGATTGGATACGCCTCGGAGGGGCTGTTCATCATGTCCTTCATGTGCCTGTTCTTTGGCGTGGACAGGTGCCTGGTGAACACCATGCGGGGCGCGGGGAAAGCGGTGGTTCCGATGATTACGGCCCAATTCGGCGCGTTTTCCCGGATTCCGCTGGCCTATTGCCTGGGCGTAAAGGCGAACGACTTCCACGGGATTTTCTATGCGCTGCTGATCGCGGCTTTCCTGAGAATGGCGGCCATCGCGGTATATTTCTACGGGGGTGGCTGGAAACGGGCTGTGATAGCCTTTGAAAAGAAGGAGGAACACCATGCGTGATTTTGAAAGGGCATAGACGCGATGACAAAATGGATTCCCGCCTGGCGCTATGTGCCAATCAACTGCAACCACGACATGGGCGTACTGGAAAACATCACCCGGACGGGTGCGTTTACCAACAAGAAAGGAGATAGTCATGGGAAAACGATTTGATTCCCTCGTATTCCCCGGCGGAAAGAGCAAGGCCTGTACCTTCAGCTATGATGACGGCGTGGTGCAGGACCGCCGTCTCGCCCCGCTTCTGCGGGAACGGGGCATAAAGTGCACCTTCAATCTGAATGCCGGTCTGCTCGGGCACGCGGACATGGGCGGCTTTCCCGGCAGGCCCGATCTCGATATTTCCAAGGTGGAGGCGGCGGAGGCGGCGCAGCTGTACGCCGGACACGAAATTGCGGGGCACGGACTGTATCACTCCGCGCTGGATACCGTTGGAACTCCGCTGGCCGCCTATGAGATCGCGGAGGACAAGCGCCGCCTGGAGCAGATCTCCGGAAAGCCCCTGCGGATGTTCGCCTATCCCTTCGGCGTGTACGGCCGGGAGACCATGGAGGCGCTTCGCCTGGCGGGCTACCGGGGAGCCAGGACCATCAAGTCCACCGGGCAGTTTTCCATTCCCGAGGACTTCCTGGAGTGGAACCCCACCTGTCACCACAACGATCCCAGGCTGATGGAGCTGGCCCGGGAATTTTTGGACGGAGTGCCGTTTTTCCCGATGCTGTTCTATGTGTGGGGGCACGCCTACGAATTTGATGCCGACCACAACTGGCAGGTGATGGAGACGCTGGCGGACTTCCTGGCGCTGCATCGGGACCGGATTTGGTTTGCAACGAACGGAGAGATTCTGGACTATGTTACCGCCTACCGCCGTCTGATTTACTCCGTGGACGGCTCCATGATCTATAACCCCAGCGCTGCGGATGTGACCATCCGCACCTCCATGACCCAGACGGTTTTGCTGAAGGCGGGAGCCGTTACCCGAGTGGAGGAGACGCCACTGTAAGCGCCCCCGAAATGGGAGGAGATGTTATGACGAAACGCTATTCAGGGAAACGCATTATGCTCCGGATATTTGCGTCCATGGTCGCTGTCACCCTGGTGTGCCTGCTGGTCTGCGGCAGCTACGCCCTCTATTCTACCCAGCAGGAGCTGGTGTTCTGCAACGACGCGGCCATGGATGTGTATTTCTCCGGTATGACGCATACAATGGAGGATCTTGAGCTGTTTTGCAATAACATCTATTCTCAGGATTCCGGATTCCATGTCCTCTCTCTGGACCCGAAGGCCGTCACGGAGGCGCAGATTTTGCAGGCGCGGCACAACGTGCGCCTCATGGTCCGCAGCCGGATCACCTCCATGACCGGGATCATGTTTTTCGACGACCGGACGGCGGAAAAAAACTATTTCATCGGGGACAACTTCCTGGGCGGCCTGCTGAAAAAGCAGACCATTCAGGTGATGGAGCAGGTTCGTGACTTCTGGGAGGGGAGGACGGACCTGGAGACGATGGGCTGGCAGGTCCTGGTCACGGATACGCCGGACAAGTCGGTCATCCTGACGGAGGCCAGGCGCTACCGGAATATCTATATCTGCGCCATGGTGGATATTACAGCGTATTCGGACACGTTTGAAAGCAGCGGCCGCTCCTCCATCACCTACTCCTTTTTGACAGAGGAGCAGATCCTTACCAATGCGTCCTACGCGCAGCGCCACAATATTTCATTGGAGCAGATGCTGAACGCCGGGGATGGACAGCTCCATGCCAATGGAGTCAGCTTTATTTTGCAGACAAAGTTTGACGAGAGATCCCACCTCGGGCTCTGCGGGATCGTCTCCACCGACAGCATGTGGGGAAACTGGGGGATCTTTATCGGTCTGCTGATTCTGGCATTCCTGGTGGTCTGCATGACATTTTCCGGGATCTATTTCTATGCAAAGAGGATCCTGCTCTACCCGCTCAATAAGATCAGAGAGGTCTCCCAGCAGATTGCGGAGGGCGCGGTCGCCATCCAGAAGGCCCCGGAGAACATTCAAGAGATCGCAGAAATCCAAGATGCTCTGGAGATCCTGGTGGAGCAAAAGGTCAAGCTGGAAACGGAAAAAATGCGGCAGGAATCCCAGAAGGAACACGCCATGCTGCAATACTACCAGCTCCAGACGCGCTCCCATTTCCTGCTCAACTGCCTCAAGAGCCTGTATCACCTGACCATGCGGGGCGACCAGGAGAAGACGCTGCGGATCATCACCCGCTTTTCCAACCATATTCGCTATGTGTTCCACGACAGCCTGACCTTTGTGCCCATCCGCGCGGAGCTGGCCGAGGTGGACGACTACTTTGAAATCATTACGCTGGAGCGGACGGACCACATCCTTCTGACGAAAAGCGTGGACCCGCAGCTGATGGACTACCCGGTCCCGCCGCTGCTGATCCAGACGTTTGTGGAGAATTTTCACAAGCACAATCCCCAGAGCGACAAAATCCTGAATTTCTCCATCCGGATTGACGGCGTGGAGCTGGGAGGGGAAAAATTTGTGCGTATCCGGTTGTCGGACAATGGCGCCGGTTACAGCGAAGAGGCCCTACAGCAGCTGCAATCGAGGGATGGTGTGTTTGCCCAGTTTCATGTTGGCATTCAGAACCTGTGCCGGAGAATTGACATCCTGTATAAAAAGCAGCATAAAACAGCCTTCTACAACCTGCCGAACAGTGGAGCGTGCTCTGTATTTTATCTGCCCGCATCGTTCTTGCAGTACAGCAGTGGTACTGATTCCGATCCTGACGCAAGGCTGGACGATCAGCCGAAGGAGGAAGAGAAATGAATGTACTGTTCGTGGATGATCAGATCAGCGTGCTCGAGGGCATTGCCGCGGGAATTTCCTTTCAGGAGCTTGGAATTGACGTTGTTCGCTACGCCACGGGGGCGGAACACGCCATGGATATTATGCGTGCGACCCCGATTGACGTGATGCTGTGTGACATCGAGATGCCCGGGGAGGACGGGCTGCATCTGATTTCCAGAGCGCAGAAGCTCTACCCGGAGCTGATCACCATTATTATGACCTCCCACGCGGACTTCGAGTACGCTCAGGTCGGCGTGCGGCTGGGGTGCTTTGAGTATATCGTCCAGCCCGCGCCCTATGAGGTCATCGAGGGAGTCCTGCGGCGGGCCCTACAGCATTGCTACGAGCAAAAAAAGCGGAATCAGCTCTATAAGGTTGGCAAATGGATGCAGACCGGCGAAATGGAGCTGCTCGACCGCGTGGCCATGAATCTGTTCTCCAGCGATGCGTCGGATGTTCAGGCCTCCATGGAGCTGCTGAATCTGATTGGCTACGCCGTCTCTCCGAAGAAGAAGGCCCAGCTGATGATCCTCTCCGTGGGGCAGTTCCGCAAGACGGACCAGTCCATTGTGACCGAAAAGGAGATTCACAAGGCGATTACCAACGCCTTGAAGCAGGCGGACATCTCCTACCCCCTGGTCCCGCTGAGTACGGTGGACCGCCACCGGGAATTTGTCCTGCTGGTTTTTTCCACCCTCCAGGACGACCCGGACCTGAACGTCAATAAGCTGCGGAAATTTTTCGACTGCCTCTGCCACGCCATGGAGCAGGACTCCGTCCGCTGCTATGTGGGACAGGCGGTATGCTTTGACTCCCTTCACGGGGAGTATCACCGGGTGCGCGACAGCATCCGGGAAAAGGGCGCGGGCAGCGGCATCATCCGCCTGGACTATGACCCGGACCGTGCGCCGAGCGGCGCTTCAGACTACATCACCGGCAGTGGGGCGCACTGGCGCAGTCTCCTGGCCGCGGGCCAATACCGTATGCTGATGAACGAATTTGACGACTGCCTTGAGAGGATCACCTATGTCGGTTCCCACGCAAGCCGCGGCCTGTGTGACCTGCACCAGCGCATGACGCATATGTTCTTCACGTATTTTTATGACAACAGTCTGGATGTCCACTCCCTGTTTCAGGATCAGTTCAGCTACTATGATTATATGAACAGCTACTCCAATCCGGACGCCCTGCGGGAAGCCATGTACTTTATGATGAAGAAGGTAAAGGAGCTGAACACCAGTCAAGCGCCCCGCAACGATGTTGAAAAGGCAAAGAGCTATATTCTCGACAATATTGCGGATGCGATCACGGTCAAGGATGTGGCGGACCATGTGGGCTTGAGCGCGGAATATTTTACAAAGCTGTTCAAAAAGGAGACGGGGCAGAGCATCAAGGAGTATATCACCCTGATGAAAGTGGAGGCGGCCAAGAATATGCTGGCACATTCCAATATTTCCGTGGGAATGGTGGCGCTGGAACTGGGGTACTCCAATTTCTCCCACTTCTCCCAGGTGTTCCGGAAATATGAGAATGAGACGCCGAGCGAGTACCGCGCCCGGCTTGCGGATGAAAAGCGGAAGAATCCGGAGGCCGCGGAATAGCGCTTTTCGGGGCGGCGAGCTTTACAACGGCTGACAAAACTGCTATAATCCAATCTGCGGTAAAACACAAAAAACATAGGACCTGTCCGGTGGACAGCGGAATGCCAGACAGGGCGACAGGAAGGATGGAAACAGCTATGGACCACAACGTACTCAAGCGCGTCTGCGAGGCGCTGCCCCGGTGGACCCCTCCGGCGGTGGATGGGGACATCCCCCACGGGGACATGCCGGGGGACAAGGTGGAGATCAATGAGGGCCACATCGCCAAGGCCAACGTCATATTTCCCCTGCTTCTGCCCCTGGCCGCCCGGGCGGCGGAGGAGACGGGCCGGGCGGTCGTCGCCGTGTGCGGCGGCTCCGGCGTGGGCAAGTCGGAGACGGCCAGCCTGCTCAGTCACTACCTCCGCTGTGCCGGGGTGGGGGCCTACACCCTGTCCGGGGACAATTATCCCCGGCGGATCCCCCAGTACAACGACGCCGAGCGGCTGCGGATCTTCCGCACCGGCGGGATGCGTGGGATGCTGGACGCCGGGGTCTACACCGCCGACGCCGGTGCGGAGCTGCGCCGCCTGTGGGCGGAGGAGACGGACGCCGCCCCCGGTGAGGCCGCCGGAAGGGAGTGGCTGCGGGTCTACCAGGCTGCGGGACGGCAGGCCCTGGCCGGATACCTGGGCACCGACAGGGAGCAGGACTACGACGAGCTGAATGCCATCATCGCCCGGTTCCGGGCGGGCGCGGACCGCCTGTGGCTCAAGCGCATGGGGCGCACCGAGGACGAGCGGTGGTACGAGGAGGTGGATCTCTCCCAAACCAGCGTGCTGGTCATCGAGTGGACCCATGGGAACAGTGACCTCCTCCGGGGCGTGGACGTTCCCATACTGCTCAACAGCACCCCCGAGGAGACCCGGGCCCACCGCCGCGCGCGGGCCAGAGACGGCAAGACCGACTCCGCCTTCACCACGATGGTGCTGGAGATCGAACAGCAGGAGCTGGACAGCTGTGCCCACAAGGCGAAGATCATGATTTCCAAGAGCGGAGAGGTGCTGGACTATGCCCAGTACCGCGCTTTGATGGACAAGGAGGGGTAAGCGATGACGAAACAGAATATCGGCCCGATGCTGAACGCCTACCCGGACAGCGTGGGCGGGCGCCTGAGCGGCCTGGCGGACCTGCTGGAGCGGGAGGAGCTGCGCGGAGCCTTCGCCTCCCTCTACATCCTGCCCAGCCTGTACCACTCCGACCTGGACCGGGGCTTCTGCGTGGTGGACTACGACCTGAACGAGGACTTGGCGGTCCGGGATGACCTGGAGCGCCTGAAGGCGCTGGGCGTGGACCTGAAGCTGGACTTCGTGCTCAACCACGCCTCGGTCATGTCGCCCCAGTTCCAGAACCTGCTGGAAAAGGGCGAGCAGTCCGCGTACCGGGACTTCTTCATCGACTGGAACAAATTCTGGGAGGGCTGCGGCGAGATGACCGGAGAGGGCTATATCCAGCCCGACCCGCAGTTCATCCGGGACATGTTCTTCCGCAAGCCCGGCCTGCCCATCCTGATGGTGCGCTTCCCCGACGGGCGGGAGGTGCCCTACTGGAATACCTTCTACCAGAAGGTGTGGGAGGAGGACGGGAAGCGGAAATATCTGGGGCAGATGGATTTGAACATCCGCTCCCCCAAGGTGTGGGAGTTCTATGCCCGGACGCTGGAAAAGCTGGCCGGGTACGGCGCAAGGCTCATCCGGCTGGACGCCTTCGCTTACGCCCCCAAGGCCCCCGGAAAGCGGAATTTCATGAACGAGCCGGAGACCTGGGAGGTGCTCGACCGGGTGCGCCAGATGGCGGATGGGCACGGCCTGACGCTGCTGCCGGAGATCCACGCCAGCTACGGCGAGGGCGTGTACAAGGTCATCGCCGGGAAGGGCTATGCCGTCTACGACTTCTTCCTGCCGGGGCTCATCATTGACGCCCTGGAGCACCGCACCGGAGAATACCTGGCCCGGTGGGCCCGGGAGCTGGCGGAGGAGGGCGTCTTTGCGGTGAACATGCTGGGCTGCCACGACGGGATCCCTATGCTGGACCTGAAGGGCCTGCTGCCCGACGAGCGCATCCAGGGGCTGATCGACACGCTGGTGGCCCGGGGCGGGTATGTGAAGAACCTGCACGGCGCAAAAAACATGTACTACCAGGTCAACGCCACCTATTACAGCGCCCTGGGGGAGGACGACCGGAAGCTGCTGCTGGCCCGGGCGGTGCAGATGTTCATGCCCGGTAAGCCCCAGGTGTGGTATCTGGACCTGTTCGCCGGGCGGAACGACTACGCCGCCATGGAGCGGGCCGGGAAGGACGGCCACAAGGAGATCAACCGCACGAACCTCACCGCCGCCGACGCGGAGGCGCGGCTGGGCCTGGACGTGGTCCAGAAGCAGCTGGCGCTGCTGAAGATGCGGGGCGCTTATGATGTGTTCTCCCCCGATGCCGCCATCTCTGCCGCGGCGGAGGGCTCCCGGCTGGAGCTGCGGTGGGAGCGCGGGGAGGAGGAGGCCCTTCTCACCGCGGACTTCGCGGACAGCGCCTTCCGCATTGTGGTCCGGAGGGGCGGGGAGACCCTGTTTACATTCTCGCAGGCGTGAGCGAAGGCCCCGGAGCGCGGCCCTCCCACATTCTGCCATAATGAAATCCCGCAGAAGATTTCTGAAACGAGATCTTCTGCGGGATTTCCCTATCAGGCCAGCCCTGACACCGCTACGAACACATTGGAGATCTCGTACCAGGAGGCGAAGTCCACGCTCCCGGTCTGGGGGAGGTGAAAGATCTTCTGAAACTCCAGCACCGCGCCCTGGGTAGCCGGACCGTAGACGCCGTCCACCGGGATCCTGGGGATGGCGGGGAAGTTCTGGGAGATGCGGTTGAGCTGCTTCTGGACCGTGCGCACGTCCTCCCCCTCGCTGCCGGGGGAGAGCACCTCGCCGCCGTAGGACAGGGGGACGCCCTCCACCTTTTCGGCGCTCTTGAGGTAGATTTCGGAGCCGTAGTATTTCCGCAGGATGTCCATGGCGCTCCAGCCCTGTTCCGCCAGGGCCTGGGATCCCCACTGGCTCAGTCCGTTGCACTGCACCCGCCGCCCGTCGCAGTATTGGGTGAAGAGGGGCTGGGTGATGCCCTCCTTCGTGATGTAGGTCGTGAAGAGATCGTCCACCACCGCGCCGATCTCCTCAAAAATGGTCCGGTTATGTGCGTAGGACTGGTCGAAGGCGGTGGAGCTGGTGACGGTGAAGTCGTAGCCTTTTCCCCGATACCACTCCGTGTAGACCCGGTTAAGGGTAAAGGAAATGATGGCCAGGACGTTGGCCTTGATGGCCTCCGTGCGCCAGGTGGAGTAGATCTCGCTGCACGCCACGTTTTTGATGTAGTCCTTGAACCGC
>CAJUPS010000015.1 GCA_910588045.1 uncultured Oscillospiraceae bacterium
TGAACTCGTTGCCCAGGGAGGGCAGGATGTTCTTGAACGCCTGGGGGATGACAATAAAACGCATGGTGTCGAAGTAGCCCAGCCCCAGGGAGCGCCCCGCCTCGCTCTGGCCCTGGTCCACGCTCATGAGCCCGCCCCGGATGATCTCCGCCACGTAGGCCCCCGAGTTGATGCCCAGGCCGATGATGCCCACCAGCACCTTGTTCCGGCTGGTCTTGAAGATGACGAAGCTCCAGATAAGCAGCTGCACCATCATGGGGGTCCCACGGATGACGGTGGTATAGAGCCCGCACAGGCCGTTGAAAAAGCCCATCAGGGGATTGCGGCGGCCGGGCCGCTGCTGGTCATGGGCGGTGCGGACCACCGCCACCACCAGGCCCAGGATCACGCCGAGGATCAGGGCGGCGACGGTCATCTCCAGGGTGACGCCCAGTCCCTGGAGGAACAGCTTCCAGCGCTCACCCTCGATAAACGCCCTGTGGAGCCTGGGGGCAAGGTCGGTCAGCCATTGGATCATAAAAGGGAGCCTCCTCTCTTTCTATAAAGAAGGGGACGGCCCGCCGGCCGCCCCTTCCGATTTGATTTATTCGGCGGTGATGTATTTGTCCACGATGCCCTGGAAGGTGCCGTCGTCCTTGAGCTCCTTCATGGCGGCGTTGACGGCGTCCTTCAGGGCGGTGTTGCCCTTGGCGAAGCCGATGGCGTAGTCCTCCACGGCGAACTCGGTGTCCAGGATCTCCAGGCCAGGGTTCTCGTTCACGTAGGCCTTGGCGGGCTCGTTGTCGATGACCACGGCGTCCACCTGGCCGTTGACCAGGGCCATGACGGCCAGGGCGCCGGTATCAAAGGCGATGACGTGGTCCTCGCCGTAACCCCCGTTCTCCGGGGTGTCGGAGCAGTAGATGTAGCCAGTGGTGGCCTTCTGGGTGCCGATCATGGCGGCGCTGGCCAGGTCGTCGAGGGACTGGACGGCGGGGGAGTCCGACTTGACGATGACCACCTGCACGCCGGTGGCGTAGCTGTCGGAGAAGTCCATGACCTCCAGGCGGTCGTCAGTGACGGTGATGCCCGCCATGGCGATGTCGCTCTGGCCGGTCTGCACGGCGGTGAGGGCGGCGTCAAAGCCCATGTCGTCCACTACCAGCTCCAGGCCCAGCTTCTTGGCGATGGCCTCGGCCACCTCCACGTCGATGCCCGCGAAGCCGCCGGAATCGGTGGTCATCTCGTAGGGGGGAAACTCCGCGTTGGTGGACATGTGGAGCTTGCCGGGCTCCACGGTCTTCAGATCGCTCCCGGAGGGCTTATCTCCGCCGCCGCAGGCGGCCAGGCCCAGGACCATCACCAGGGCCAGCAGCATTGTTCCAAACTTTTTCATCACAATAACTCCCTTTCAACAGGTAATTTTATCGGAATCTCTTGCTTCCCGTCTCTCTTTACCGGGTGATAGGGAGCATACACCGTTTTCCGAAAAATGTCAATAGTTTTTCATTGGAAATGTATAAATATTGAGCGAAATCAGAGAAAATTCGCCAAATTGCCAAACCGGCGGGGAGATACTCCGCTGGTTTTGCGCGATTTGACGGATTGTTTTTGCATACCTTTATGAATATACAGAATTTCCCCTGCCCGGGCGGCCAAAAAAAGCGGGGGCGGGCCCGCGAAATTTTACCAAGAAAGGATTGACAGGGCGGCGGAAACCTCGTATCATCGTGATAACCATGCCCATCCCGGGCGTATCTTTCTGCGGCGAACCGTATCGCCGCGCTGCAACGGAGGAACAGCCATGAGCATTTCTTACAACGAACAGGAGCGGAGTTTCCGCCTGGACACCCCCGGCTCCACCTATCTGATCAACCTCGTGGACGAGGAGGGCTTTCTGTGCCACGCCTACTACGGGCGGCGCATCCCGGACGATACCATGCGGTATCTGCTGCGGCTTGGCCCCGACCAGCGCCCCTTCCGGGACAGCGGGCAGCAGGTCGGCCTCTTCGACGCGCTGCCCATGGAATATCCCGGCCACGGCCTGGGGGACTTCCGGGAGAGCTGCCTGTCCCTGGAGACGGAGGAGGGCCACCGCGTCTGCGGCCTGACCTATGTCTCCCACAGGATCTACGGCGGAAAGCCCGCTCTCCCCGGGCTGCCCGCCACCTACGGCGGGGAGGAGGACTGCGCCACCCTGGAGCTCCGCTGCCGGGACCGGTTCCTGGGGCTGGAGGTCTGCCTGCTGTACACCGCCTTTGAGAAGCTGGACGTCATCTGCCGCAGCGCCCGCATCGAGAACCGCGGCGAGAGGCCCGTCACCCTCACCGCCGCCCTCTCCGCCTGCCTGGACATGGACAACCGGGACTTCGACCTCATCACCCTCCACGGCAGCTGGGCCTATGAGCGCATGATCCAGCGCCGCCCCCTCGGCTGGGGCAAGCAGGGGGTCTCCTCCCTGCGGGGCATCTCCTCCCACCAGGAACAGCCCTTCCTGGCCCTGGCGGAGCGCGCCGCCACCCAGGAGCACGGCCAGGTCTACGCCATGCACCTGGTCTACTCCGGCAACTTCCTGGCCCAGGCGGAGATGAGCCAGCAGGGGCTCCTCCGGGCGGTCATCGGGATCCACCCCCAGGACTTCGCCTGGCGTCTGGCCCCCGGGGAGAGCTTCCAGACCCCGGAGGCCGTGCTGGCCTACTCCCACACGGGCCTGGACGGCATGACCCACGCCCTCCACGACCTGTACCGGAACCACCTCACCCGGGGACCCTGGCGGGACAAGCCCCGGCCCTCCCTGGTGAACAACTGGGAGGCCACCTACTTCGACTTCGACACGGAGAAGCTGCTGGACATCGCCCGCACCGCCGCCGGGCGGGGCATCGAGATGCTGGTGCTGGACGACGGCTGGTTCGGGCGCCGGAACACCGACGACAACAGCCTGGGGGACTGGTTCGTCAACGAGAAGAAGCTCCCCGGCGGGCTGAAATACCTGGCGGACGAGGTCAACAAGCTGGGGATGAAATTCGGCCTCTGGGTGGAACCGGAGATGGTGTCCCCGGACTCGGAGCTCTACCGGGCCCACCCGGACTACGCCCTGCAAATCCCCGGGCGGCCCCCCATGCTGTCCCGGACCCAGCTGGTGTTGGACTTCTCCCGGCAGGAGGTGCGGGACTGCATCTATGACCAGCTCCACAAGGTGCTCTCCGAGGCCAACATCGCCTATATCAAGTGGGACATGAACCGCGCTCTGACGGACGTGGGCGGGGCCTGCCTGCCCCCGGAGCAGCAGGGGGAACTGCTCCACCGGTACGTGCTGGGGGTCTATGAGCTCCAGGAGCGGCTCCTCCGGGACTTCCCGGACCTGCTGCTGGAGAACTGCGCCAGCGGCGGCGGGCGGTTTGACCCGGGGATGCTCTACTACAGCCCCCAGATCTGGACCTCGGACAACACCGACGCCATCGACCGCCTGCGCATCCAGGAGGGCACGGCCCTCCTCTACCCCCTCTCCACCATGGGGGCCCACGTGGCCGCCTGTCCCAGCCACACCAACGGCCGGGTCACCCCCTTCGCCACCCGGGGCCTGGTGTCCCTGCCGGGGTGCTTCGGGTACGAGCTGGACCTGACCAAGCTCACGGAGGAGGAGCTGGCCATGATCCCCGGCCAGCTGGAGAACTACCGGAAGGTCGGCCCCGTGTTCCACAGCGGGGACTACTACCGCCTGGCCTCCTACGGGGAGAACGGCGAGTACGACGCGCTGATGGCCGTCAGCAAGGACAGGAAAACCGCCGTCATCGACTATGTCCACGTCATGAGCCGCCAGCGGCGGCGGGACGTGCTGCTGCCCCTGCGGGGCCTGGATGAGACCACCCGCTACCGCTCCGGCGAGACCGGCGAAATTCGCTCCGGCGCGGGGTGGATGTACGGCGGGATGCTGCTGCCCAGGATGGAGGTTGATTTCTTAGGAAAATTGATTGTTCTGGAGGCCGTATGAGAGAATTTGACTATGCACAGACCAAATCCCCGGAATTTTTTGAGGACCACCGGGAGGCGCCCCACTCCGACCACCTCTATGCCTTCCCGGACGGCTCCCCCGCCCGGTTCTCCCTGAACGGGGACTGGTTCTTCCACTACGCGGAGAACGTCCGGGGGACCGTCCCGGAGTTCTTCCGCATGGACTGCCGGGGCTGGGACACCATCCCCGTGCCCTCCCACATCCAGCTCCAGGGCTACGGGCGCCCCCAGTATGTGAACGTCCAGTACCCCTGGGACGGCGTGGAGGACGTGAAGCCCGGGGAGGTCCCGGAGGAATTTAACCCCGTGGGCAGCTATGTCAGGTATTTCACCCTGCCGGAGCGCTTCGCGGGCAAGCGGGTCTTCGTCTCCTTCCAGGGGGCGGAGAGCGGGCTGGCCGTGTGGTGCAACGGCCATTACGCGGGCTACGGCGAGGACGCCTTCACCCCCTCGGAGTTCGAGCTGACGGACTACCTGGTCCCCGGGGAGAACAAGCTGGCCTGCCAGGTGTTCCGCTACACCAACGCCAGCTGGATGGAGGACCAGGATTTCTTCCGCTTCTCCGGCCTCTTCCGGGAGGTATTTCTGTACGCCATCCCGGCGGTGCATATCCGCGACATGAAGATCACCACGCCGCTTAACGATGACTTCACCTTCGGCGAGGTCCGTATCGCCATGGAGGCCATCGGTCAGGGTCACGCCGTGTGCCGCCTGTACGACGGGGAGCGGCAGGTCGCGGAAGCGGACGTCCCCCTCCCGGCGGACCGGGAGGCCGTCCTGCCCGTGGACAGCCCCAGGCTGTGGAGCGCGGAAAAGCCCCACCTGTACGATCTGGTCATCGAGGTGTTTGACGGGAGCGGCGTCCCCATGGAGATGGTGTCGGAGCAGGTGGGCCTGCGGCGGTTCGAGATCAGAAACGGCATCATGGAGCTCAACGGCAGGCGCATCCTCTTTAGGGGCGTGAACCGCCACGAGTTCTCCTCCGCCCACGGCCGCTGCGTCACCGAGGAGGAGACCGAGCGGGACATCCGCACCATGAAGCAGAACAACATCAACGCCGTCCGCACCAGCCACTACCCCAACCAGAGTTTTTTCTACCGCCTGTGCGACCGGTACGGCATCTACGTCATCGACGAGATGAACCTGGAGTCCCACGGCGCGTGGGACATGGTTATGGCGGGCCGCCTGCCCCTGGCGGAGCACATCCCCGGCAGCGACCCCAAGTGGCGCGCCGCAGTGCTCTCCCGGGGGGAGGCCATGCTGCGCCGGGACCGGAACCGGCCCTGCGTGCTCATCTGGTCCTGCGGCAACGAGTCCTACAGCGGGGAGAACCTGCTGGCCGTGTCCAACTACTTCCGGGAGGCGGACACCCGGCCCGTCCACTACGAGAGCGTCATCCACGACCCCGCCTACGCCGCCACCAGCGACATCCTCAGCAACATGTACTGGCCCGCGGAGGACATCCGGGCGGCCCTGGAGAAGGATTCCAGCCGCCCCGCCATCTCCTGCGAGTACGGCCACGCCATGGGCACCTCCTTCGGCGGGCAGGACGTATATATCCGCCTGGCGGACGAAGTTCCGGCCTACCAGGGTGGGTTTATCTGGGACTATATCGACCAGGCCGTCACCCGGACCGACCGCTACGGCCTGAAATACCAGGGCTACGGCGGCGACTTCGACGACCGGCCCCACGACGGGGATTTCAGCGGCGACGGCATCGTGGACAGCCTCCGCCGCGCCCCCACCCCCAAGATGCAGGAGGTCAGGCACCTCTATCAGAATTTGCAGGTCCACGTATCGGACGGCAGGGCGGAGATCGTCAACCGCCACCTCTTCACCGGCAGCGGCGCCTTTGACTGCGTGGTCCGGCTGTACCGGGAGGGCGTGCTGACAGACGAGAGGTCCCTGGCAACCGACGTGCCCCCGGGGGAGCGCCGGACCTATGACCTGCCCCTGTGGCCGGAGGAGCTGGACACGGAGTACGCCGTGTCCGTCTCCTTCCGCCTGCGCCGGGACGAGCTGTGGGCGAACGCGGGCCACGAGGTGGCCTTTGGCCAGTGGTGCGGCGGGACCATCCCGGCGGGGGAGCGCCCCGCGGGACCGCTGGAGGTCATCGACGGCCACTGGAACCTGGGCGTCCGGGGGCGGGACTTCCGCGTCCTGTTCTCCAAGTCCATGGGCGGCATGGTCTCCTATCAATACGGCGGCCGGGAAATGCTGCAATCCATCCCCCAGCCAAGCTTCTGGCGGGCCCCTACCGCCAACGACCGGGGCTGTAAGGCCCCCGTCCGGTATGCCCAGTGGAAGATCGCCAGCCTCTACCCCCTCCATCAGAATCCCGACGGCCTGAAGCCCGGCGAGCAGGCGTGGAAAATCGAGCGGGGGGAGAACTGGGTGGAGATGGCCTACACCTACGCCCTGCCCACCACGCCCGGGACCGCCTGCCGCCTGTGCTACCGGGTGTTCCCCGACGGCACGGTGGAGACCGCCCTGTCCTCCGAGGCCCCCAAGGTTCTGGGCCCCGCCCCGGAGTTCGGCGTGACGCTGAAAATGGACGCGGACTTCCACCGCCTACGCTGGTACGGCCCCGGTCCGGAGGCCACCTACTGCGACCGGAAGTCTGGCGGAAAGCTGGGCATCTGGGAGAGCACCGCCGAGGACAGCCTGGGGCCCAACCTGGTCCCCCAGGAGTGCGGGAACCACACGGACGTCCGCTGGGCCGCCGTCACCGATGAGAGCGGCCTTGGCTTACTGTTTGAGGGCGACCGGATGGAGTTCTCCGCCCTGCCCTGGACGCCCCACGAGCTGGAGAGCGCCGCCCATCCCCACCAGCTGCCCCCTGTGCACCACACCGTGGTCCGGGTCTCGGCCATGCAGATGGGCCTCGGCGGGGACGACAGCTGGGGGGCGAAGCCCCGTCCGGAGTACCTGCTCCCGGCGGAGGAGATGACCTTCCGGTTCCGTTTCCGGGGAATCCGCGCCTCCTCCTGACCGCAAAATAGCCGAAAAAGCACCCCTCATGAAAGCAATTTTCATGAGGGGTATTTTTTGTCATATCTTCTTTACTGTTGGGAAATATCCCGGTCGAAATACTTCATGGAGAGCTCGGTCAGGACGCCCTCCTCCCGAAGCTCCGCCAGAGCGGCGTTGACGGCCTCCACCAGCGCCGTCTCCCCCTTGGGCACGGGGATGGCGATCAGGGTCGCATCGGGGGCCAGGCAGGCGATTTTCGCGTCCGCCTCCGGATGGGCCTTCATGTAGTCGTAGTAGCTGTCCTCCGCGTTGAGGGTGGCGTCGATGCGGTCCGAGAACAGCAGCTCGAAGGTCTGGTTCAGATCGTCCACGCCGGTGACCTCCGCGCCGTACTGCTCCGCGATCTTGGCATAGGTGCTGGTGATGGTGTTGGCGGTGTGCTTCCCCGCCAGGTCCTCCATGGTCTGGATGGCGGCGTTGTCCCCCCTCACGATGACGGCCACGTGGCCGTAGGCGTAGGGGTCGGTAAAGTCGAACTTCTCCTGCCGCTCCTCGTCGATGTCCATCCCGTTGACCATGATGTCGTACCGCCCGGCCTCCAGACCGGCCAGCAGACCGTCGAACTCGCCCTCCACATAGCGGACCGACACGCCCAGCTTCTCCGCGATGGCCGCGGCCACCTCCGTGTCGTAGCCCACCAGGTTGTCGCTCTCGTCGTGGTAGGTCCAGGGGGACCAGGTGCCCTCCATGGCCACCACCAGCTCCCCGCGCTCCTTGATCTGGGAGAGCCGGTCCCCCGCCGGGGCGCCGCTCTTCTGTCCGCAGCCCGCCAGGAGCAGCAGCGCCGCCGCCAGACCGGCGGCAAACGTCCAAAAAATTCTTCGATTCATGATGATATGGCTCCTTTTATGTATCATTTTATCCTTTCGCTCTCCTCCCCCAGCGCCCCGGCGAGGACGGTCCGCAGAAACGCCCGGGAGCGCTCCTCCTGCGGGTTCCGGAAGAAGTCCCGGGAGGGGGCGGCCTCCACCACCTGTCCGTCCTCCATGAAAACGACTTTGTTGGATACCGTCCGGGCGAAGCCCATCTCGTGGGTCACCACCAGCATGGTCATCCCGTCGTCCGCCAGGCGGCGCATCACGGAGAGCACCTCCCCCGTCAGCTCCGGGTCCAGGGCGGAGGTGGGCTCGTCGAAGAAGATGATCTCCGGCCCGGCGGCGATGGCCCGGGCGATGGCCACCCGCTGCTGCTGCCCGCCGGAGAGCTGGTGGGGGTAGTGGTCCTCCCGGTCCGCCATGCCCACCTTCTCCAGGGCCTGCCGCGCCGCGGCCAGGGCCTGCGCCTTGGGCATCTTCCGGGCGACGATCAGCCCCTCCGTCACATTTTGCAGGGCCGTCTTGTTCCGGAAGAGGTTGTAGTCCTGGAAGACGAAGGCCGTCTTCCGCCGCAGCCGGGCCCCGTCCCGCCGGGACGCCCGCCCCAGCTGGAACGCCTCCCCGTCGAACATCAGCCGCCCGCTGTCGGCGCTCTCCAGCAGGTTGGCGCACCTTAGCAGCGTGGTCTTCCCCGAGCCGCTGGGGCCCAGGATGGCCACCACGTCCCCCTGCTCCACCCGGAGGCTCACCCCCCGCAGCACCTCCAGGGGGCCGAAGGATTTCCGAATGTTCTCAATTTCCAGCATCCCGCACCGCCTGTTTTCCGTAGATGTTCAATTTCTTCTCCCCCACGCTCTGGAGCTTGGTGAGCACCGTGGAGAAGAGGAGGTAGATCAGCCCCACCTCGATATACAGCGCCAGGGGCTCGAAGGTCCGGGCCACGATCCGCTGGGTCGCCATGAACATCTCCGTCACCGTGATATTGGCGGCCAGGGAGGTGTCCTTCACCATGGCGATCAGGGAGTTGGACAGGGACGGAAAGGCCGTGCGCATGGCCTGGGGCAGGATGATCCGCCGCATGATCTGGAGATAGCTCATGCCCACGCAGTACCCCGCCTCCAGCTGCCCCGGGGGCACCGACTCCAGCGCCGCCCGGATGATCTCCGCGCAGTAGGCCCCCTCGTTGAGGGAGAACACCAGCACCGCCGCCGGAAAGGGGTCGATGGTGATCCCCACCCGTGTCAGTCCGTAGAACACCACGAACAGCTGCACCAGCAGCGGCGTCCCCCGGAACACCCAGATATAGAAGCGGCACAGCTGCCGCAGTCCCCGCACCCCGGCGAACTGCACCAGCGCCGCCGCCACCGCGATCACCATCGCCAAGGAGAAGGCGATCACCGTCAAAGGAATGGTGGCGGTGAGCCCCGGCAGCAGGATTTTCCAGAAGGAGTCCGCCAGCAGCTCCCACAGTCGTTCACTCATCCCTGTCTCTCCCTTTCTCCAGGCAGTAGCGGAGATAGTCCAGCCCGTCCAGCTTCCTCCGCTCGTCGTGGATCCGCTCCAGCAGGCGGCAGCGCTGGCAGCGCAGCATCCGCAGCTGCTCCTCCGTGGTCTCCGTCTCCACGGCGGCCAAAAACTGCCGGGCGAACTCGGCGGGGCAGTCCGTCTCCCGCAGCAGCTCCTCGATCTGTTTCCGGTTCAGCAAAGGTTCGGTCATGGCGCTCTCCCCTTTCCCGGACATTATAAAGCGGGTGGGGGAAAATATCAAATGCTTATATTAAATAGACTGGTATACTTGACAGGTATAGCTCGGCATGGTATAGTGGGAAAAAATCTGAAAAGGGGGTCTGCACCGATGGAACTGCGGGTCCTGCGTTATTTCCTGGCCGTGGCCCAGGAGGAGAGCATCTCCGGGGCGGCGGAATACCTGCACCTGACCCAGCCCACCCTCTCCCGGCAGCTGATGGACCTGGAGAACGAGCTGGGGAAGAAGCTGCTCGTCCGGGGCAGCCGGAAGGTGAGCCTCACGGAGGACGGCGTCCTGCTGCGCAAGCGGGCCAGCGAGATCGTGGAGCTGGTGGAGAAGACGGAGTCGGAGTTCTGGGGCACCGAGGAGGCCGTGGCCGGGGACATCTACATCGGCGGCGGGGAGAGCGAGGCCATGCGCCTCATCGCCCGGGCCGCCCGGGAGCTCCAGCGCTCCTTTCCCAACATCCACTACCACCTCTTCAGCGGCAACGCCCACGACGTCTGCGAGCGGCTGGACCGGGGCTGTCTGGACTTCGGCATCCTGCTGGAGCCCGGGGACCTGAAGCGGTACGACTACATCCAACTCCCGGTGCGGGACGTATGGGGGGTCCTGGTGCGGAAGGACAGCCCGCTGGCCCGGAAGCCCGCGCTCCGGCCGGAGGACCTGCGGGACCAGCCCCTGCTCTTCTCCCGGCAGACCATGGGGCGGGACAGCCTCTCCACATGGTTCGGGCAGGACTACGCGTCGATGAACATTGTGGCGACGTACAACCTGATTTACAACGCCTCGCTGATGGTGGAGGAGGGACTGGGCGCGGCCATCGCCATCGACAGGCTGGTGAACACCTCCGGGGACAGCCAGCTCTGCTTCCGCCCCCTGGAGCCGCTGCTGGAGGTGCGGCTGTATGTGGTCTGGAAGAAGTTCCAGGTCTTCTCCAAGGCCGCCGCCAAGTTCCTGGCCGTCTTGCAGGAGAAGGCGGGGGAGAGCGCGAAACAGACGGCGTAAAGAGAGCCGCCCTGTCAGAACACAACACTTTTCACCGGAGTTGCTGTTCCGCCCGGGCAGAAGCGCTGCTATAATGGGGACATCATCAGAAAAGGAGATGTCCCATATGAACAACCTGGATACCGTCTATGCGGAGCGGACCCGCTATTGATAACGTTGGAGCCGTGGGAGCGGTTCTGCGGGGGGATGATGGGGCTGGAGAGGAGGATGGGGTGGGGTACATAAGGTTTAGATTATTTTCGTGCGTAGTATTGAAATCTTCGTGTAAACAGTGTATACTATAAGGTATCAATCAAAAGGAGTGGATCGTATGGCTGGTGCTACTACCAATATCAGTATCCGGATGGATGCGGATCTGAAGGCGCAGGCGGACGCGCTCTTCGCGGAGCTTGGGATGAATCTCTCTACGGCGTTCAATATCTTTGTCCGGCAGTCTCTCCGGGAGGGACGGATTCCCTTTGACATCGCCTTGAATCAGCCCAACAAGGAAACCATCGCCGCGATGCTGGAGGCGGAAAGGATCGCGAAGGACCCGTCTGTGAAGGGTTATAGCGATCTGGACGAGTTGTTCGCGGATTTGAAGGCATGAGGAAGACAAAGTATATCGTCAAACCTACCACGCAGTTTAAGAAGGACTATAAGCTGGCCATGAAGCGCCATCTAAATATAAAACTGCTGGAGGATGTAATCGCCGCTCTTGCGATGGGTGAGACCCTCCCGGAGAAAAACAAAGATCACAGCCTTTCCGGGGATTGGATTGGACATCGGGAGTGCCATATTCTTCCGGATTGGCTCCTAGTCTACCGCATGGAGGACAATGTGCTGGTGCTGACGCTGGCCCGTACCGGGACGCATAGTGATTTGTTTGGAAAGTGAATCAACCGCCGCAGGATCTGATCCTGCGGCGGTCACTATATTCACAGCAGCGCGGCCCGGCTGAAAACCGGTCGGCAGCGTCATGCAAAATCATCGCCCATCGCAAGCCCCATCATGAGGGAGCCCATCAACTCATCCAGGAGGCCATCCAGCACCGGCACGCCTTCATCCTCCACCAGCCGCACGCCGACCGCTTTGCAGGTATTTCTAAGCAGGGAACCAAGCCAGTCGCTCCGTACATAGACGGCAGCGGGACGTCCATGCTCCTCCATGTAATTTACCAGCATGGATGGGGCGATCACGTAGTCCGGCTCGTCCGGCCCGGAGAAATTCTGGTCCAGCACAAGGCCGGAGTCCTTATCCACCAAAAGCGCCATATGTACGCCGACCGGCGGGGAGTGCTTGTCCTCCTGGACCGGCACCGGAAGATAGAAAGAATCCACTTCCAGTCTGGTACCTGCCTTTTTACTCCGTTTCAGGCGGGCCAGCAGAAGATCGTCCTGCAAGTCCAGCGTCCGCTCCATCCTCGGCACGGGCAAAGGGGCCACAGCGTTCATCCACAGATCCTTCTCCGGATCATACCAGCGTTTCAGAGTCTTACCGGCATCAAAATCCGGCTTGAGCTTTCCCTCCATATAGCATTTGCAAAGCATGAACAGATTTTGCAGCGCCGCTGTCAGAAGCTCCGCCTGTCCGGCATCCAGGAACCACGGAAACTGTCCGGGTATCATGTAACGGAAGTATATCCACTGGCCCTGGCCGCGGAACCGAAGGCCCAGCTGCTTCATGACGGCGCGGTCCTCTGCTTCTATCTCTTCCCGGTCGCCAAAGTTGCAGACCAGACAGTTTTGTTCCAGCATGAGCAGCTCCGGACTGTGCGCGTCCTGCTCCAAGATTCGCCTGAGCCGCGCGAGGGATTCGTTTCCCGGATAGACCGCGATGCCATAGCTCATGTCTCCGTGTCCCATGACGGAGCAGTAAGCAGGTTCGTCCTGGCCGGGAAGCTCCAAGATCAGAATGTCCGTATCGGACAATGCCCGCCACGGAGCCAGCTTCTTGAGATTGACTGCAACCTCGTACAGGGCCTCCCATTGCTCCAGGGACGGTTCGGCAGGGCGCGGGTTGGATTTCTTTCTGCTCATAGCGGTTCCTCCTGAATTTTTGTCAGTCAAGAGCAAAATCAGCGCAAATATATTGGGTGTTTTCAGTATATAGGTTTTACCGCGGAAAGTCAAACCGGAAAAGAATTTTTGTATGCATTATTGAAAATTTCGTGCGAATAGCGTATAGTATTTGATATTGGCACCGTCCCGCACTGGGGCGCATGGCTCTTAGGCAAATGAATGAATCCGACAAGGAGGACAACATGTTGGAAATTGGCACGAAAGCTCCGGATTTCACTCTTCCGGACAAGGACGGCAATCCCGTATCCCTGTCTGATTTTTCCGGGAAGAAGGTCGTACTGTACTTCTACCCCCGGGACAACACCCCCGGCTGCACCCGGCAGGCCTGCGCGTTTGCGGGAGCGTTTGAGGAGTTCAAGAAGATCGACGCGGTGGTCATCGGCATCAGCAAGGACTCCGCTGCCTCTCACCAGAAATTCGCGGAGAAGTATGGACTTCCCTTCATCCTCCTCTCCGACCCTGAGCTGACCGCCATCCAGGCCTACGGCGTGTGGCAGGAGAAGAAGAACTACGGCAAGGTGAGCATGGGCGTGGTGCGCTCCACGTTCATCATCGACAAAAACGGCGTCATTGAGAAGGTCATGCCCAAAGTCAAGCCGGACACCAACGCGGCGGAAGTTCTGGCGTATCTCCAGGCGGGCAAATAAGTAAAGGCGGCCTCCCGCAGAAAATTGCGGGAGGCCGTTTTCAGGCTTTGATCTTGAGAAATACAAGGTGGTTTTCCGCCGACAGATCAGGCTGGAAATGATAACCCAGCTGGTCAAACGCCCGGATACCGGCGGCATCCGTGATGCTGTTCTCCGCCAGCCAGCGTACCATCTGGCCTCGGGCCATTTTGCACATGGTACCCTTTTCAATGACCTTGCCGTCCTTCCACTCCCCGAAGGTACAGGTGATGAACCGGACGGGCTCAGGCAGATAGGGCTCCACCGCCCTACTGTACTCCTTAGAGGCCAGGTTCAGCACTAGATCCGTTTCCGAGGCCAGCTGGCGGGCCAGACGCTCTCCCCAGAACTGATACAGGTCCTGGCTGCCGTCTACCGCCAGCCGGGCCTGCATTTCCAGACGGTAGGGCGTCACGCCGTCAAAGGGGCGAAGCAGGCCGTAAAACCCGGAGAGGATGCGCAGATGTTCCCGGAGGTAGTCCAGATGGGACGCCTCCATCACGCCGGGGGCCATGTAGCGGTACTGGATGCCCTCGTAGGAGAGGATCGCCGGGGTGAGGCGGCGGCGCAGGTCCATCTGCTCCAACCGCTCTATGTTCAGCCCGGCGATGGCGTCGTTACATTTCCAGAGCGTTTGCAGCTCTCTGGGGGACATGGCCTGGAGGACTGCTTTCAGCCGCTCCGTCTGCTCCAGAAACTGGGGCAGGCTGTCCACGGCAAAGCTGTCCGTGTCCACCACCATTTTCTTCGCCGGAGCGATGATGATACGCATGAGCCAGACCTCCAGTGCATACTTCCCATAGCGAGAGAAGTGTGGTATACTGAATAAAATAGCACAAACGAGAGGAAAAAGCAAACAATGGTGAAGGCGGCAAATAGTACGGAGAAAAAAGTGACGGAAGTCGTGGCGGCGCTGATCTGGGACGGGGACAAGTTCCTGATCTGCCAGCGTCCGGCCCACAAGGCGCGAGGGCTGCTGTGGGAGTTCGTGGGCGGCAAGGTGGAACCCGGGGAAACAAGGGAACAGGCGCTTATCCGGGAGTGCCAGGAGGAGCTGGACATCACCGTCTTGGTTGGCAGCGTGTATATGGAAGTAGACCACGATTATCCAGACTTGTACGTGCATCTGACACTTTTCAATGCGACAATTCTGGAGGGAACGCCCCGGATGCTGGAGCACAACGACATCCGCTGGATCACGCGGTTGGAGATCCCTCAGTATGCGTTCTGCCCGGCGGATGAGACGATCTTGGAAAGACTGATGAGCGGGAGGTAAACGCAGATGGATGAATTGGTAAAACGGGAAAACAGTGCTCCGCAGTCGGAGGATGCCTACCGCTCGATCCGAGGCTATGTGATCGAGGCCCAGGGGCAGGTCTACACGGCGGTCAACGCCGCCATGGTGACCGCCTACTGGAAGATCGGCAAGTCAATCTTTGAGGCCTGCGGGGAGAATGACCGGGCGGCCTACGGGAAGCAGGTGCTGCAATATATCTCCGAGCGGATGACGGAAGAATTTGGAAAGGGTTTCACAATCCGTAATCTGCGGTATATGCGGCAGTTTTATTTGACATTTCCAAATGGGAACGCACTGCGTTCCGAATTGAGCTGGACCCATTACCGTTCTCTGATGAAAGTAAATGACGCCAAAGTGCGAACCTTCTATCTGGAGGAGTGTGCAAAGTCCGGCTGGAGTTCCCGCCAGCTGGAGCGGCAGATCAACACCATGTTCTACCAGCGCATCCTCGCCAGCCGGGACAAGGAGAGCGTGGCGGCGGAAATCCAGACCACCGAGCCGAAGCCGGAGTATGAGCAGATCATCAAGGACCCCTATGTGTTAGAGTTTCTGAATCTTTCGGCGAATGAGCATTTTTATGAGTCCAATCTGGAGCAGGCGCTGATCGACCACTTGCAGAAATTTCTTCTGGAGCTGGGCCGCGGGTTCTCCTTTGTGGCACGGCAAAAGCATTTTAACGTGGACGGACAGCATTTCTATATTGATCTGGTGTTTTACAACTACATTCTGAAGTGCTTTGTGCTGATCGACCTGAAGACGGGGGAACTCACCCATCAGGACATCGGGCAGATGCAGATGTATGTGAACTACTTCACCCGGTACCAGATGAATGAGGGGGACAACCCGCCGGTGGGGCTGCTCCTGTGCGCGCAGAAGAGCGATACCCTGGTACAGCTGACCTTGCCGGAGGATAACCGACAGATTTACGCCGCGAAGTATATGCCCTATCTGCCGACGGAAGAAGAATTAAAGCGGGAGCTGCGGCTGGAGGAGTTTGAGAAGCTGGAGGACAGGTAGAAATGGTCCTGTATGATGGCATCCAGCGGTTTCTGGACGACGTTGATCCTGTCATTTTATCCCGTGGACAGAATTACTACCACCGAGGGTGTGTGGATAGTTTAGATTTTGAGGACGGTCATGTGACTGCCGAGGTGTCCGGCAGTGAGGACGAGCCATACTTGGTGGAAATTGACTTCAACGAGGACGGCGAGGTGGAAGCCTGGGACTGTGACTGTCCATATGACTGGGGTCCGGTATGTAAGCACACGGTGGCGGCGTTGCTGGCCATCCGGGAGAAAGGCGTGGAGCAGCTTTCTCCGAAGCCAGCGGAGGAGAGCGCTCCGGTGGAGAATTTGGTGCGTCAAGCGGAGAAAGAGCAGCTTGTGGCGCTAATCCTGGAGCACTGCAGGGAGGACAAGCGATTCTACAGTCAGGTTCTGTCTGAATTAGAAGAAAGCGGTAAATACGAGTTGGATTCTATCAAGTCTCTGGTTAAGGACTCCATCCGCGCCAATACCCACCGCGGCTATATCGACGAGGACGGTTGCGACAACATCTGCGCCGACTTGGACGATGCCCTGGGATAAGGCCCGCCGCCGGATCGGGCGGGGACAATATGACCGGGCGCTGGACATTGCTGAATTTGTCCTTCTTACGGGATTGAAGCTGATGGAAGCAGATAACGGCAGTCTGAGCTATACGATAGATGCTGCGTTGGAAACGATTGGGCTTGCCGCTAAGGCTTTCGCGGAAAGCGGCGTCCCCCGGGAAGAATGGGTGCAGCGAATTTTGAAAACCGCGCAAAATCCGGTGTTCGATGACTGGGAGGATTGGCGGCTTGATTTTCTGGAGAGGGCCACAGTCCTGGCTGACGCGAAGAATGAAAATGAGTTTGAACGTATTTTGCTCTATTTCAGTGACCGACGATGGGAAAATTTCAAGGATGCAGACAGATACCTTGAAAAAGACTTCCTGATCCATTACCGGATCGTATGTGCTGTCCGCGGCGAGGCGGCGGGCCGCGCTTTTCTGGAAAAGAATGTGATTATAGATAAATTCCGTTTGATGCTGGTGCAGGAATATATGGAGGAGGGAAACTACGCCGGAGCAGAGCAGTTGTGCCAGGAGCGGATCGAGCGGGAGGAGGCAAAGCTATGGCGCGCTTCCAATCAGTGGGATGGCCTCCTCTATGAAGTCTATCGGGACTGGAGGCAGCGAGAGAAGCAGACCGGGCAGGCCCGAAAGCTGGCCTTGCTGGGAGAGATGGATTTTTATCAGATCACAAAGGAGTTGTTGCTTGCAGATGGACAATGGCAGAAAGAATATCCTCAATTTCTCGCAGAGCTGAAAGCCGCGCTGCCTGCTGGCAAGTATATGGAAATATTGTCCCAGGAGGGTGAGGTGGCTCTTTTGATGGAGCAGGTGCGTGTCTATCGCGACGCAGTATTCCAATACGGCGGCATACTGGCTGTGCAGTATGGTGAGGAGATCCATACCATGTGTGTAGCCGCGATTCGCCAGGTTGCAAAGCACTGGCTCAATAACCGCAAGGACTACCAGACGGTCTGCGGGCTGCTCCGGAAGCTGGTTGAATTTGGCGGCATTGCAGAGGCGAAGTCTGTGATTCATGAGCTGCAACAGGCCTACCCCCGGCGAAAGGCGCTGTGGGAGGAGCTGGAGCAGGTGGAGTGTGCGATCGAGAAAAAGCAGGGATCATAAGAAAACGGCGAGCCCCCAGACGCAATTTGCGTCCGGGGGCTCGCTGCGGCAAATATGGAAGTTGACAGAATCGACAGTTTGGCCTATAATTTGACACAGAATGAACTGCAAGGAGCTTGGCGCATGGTGAAAGTATATAACAAGCTGGTCCGTGACCGCATCCCGGAGATCATTGAAGCGGACGGCAATGCATGCACTACGGAAATTCTGCCGGACGACCGCTATCTCCAGATGCTGGACGCCAAGCTGAGCGAAGAACTGGCCGAATACCAAGAGAGCAAGTCCCTGGAGGAGCTGGCCGATCTGCTGGAAGTCATGCGGGCAGTGGTGAGCGCCAGAGGCTGGTGCTGGGAGCAGCTGGAACAGGTCCGGCAGGAAAAAGCCGCCCGGCGGGGTGGGTTTGAGAATAAGATTCTGTTGAAAGAAGTCAGAGGGAAATGAGGTAACGGCTATGGATGTCCGGCGCTCCGCCTCCGGCAGTATCGCGGAGGACCTGTTTATTGAGCTGTTCAGCGAGGCCTTTGGCGCGGAAAAGGCGGGGTACCTCTATTCTCAATACCATTTCTACGACATCTATCAGAACAGCCGGTACGCGGATTTTCTTCTGGAGAGCAATGGGCGCAGGGTAGCCATCGAGATAGACGACGAGGGTTCCCACCACAAGAGCCTGGTTGCCTCCGGAAAATTTTATGACGACCTGCTCAAGCAGAACAGTATGATCTACATGGGCTGGGACGTGTACCGCTGGGCGGTGCGGCAGATGCAGCTCCAGCCGGAGACGGTGAAAGACGAGCTGCGGGTTTTTCTGGGCAGCCGCCCACGTCTCCAAGAGATTGAGGATTACCTCCCGAACCAGCGGGGCAGGGCGCTGGACGGCGCTTCCCTGGAGTTGAAGGAGCATCAGAAGGAAGCGCTGGAAGCCTTGCGGGCTATGCGGGAGCGGAGAGAGACGATTGCTCTGCTCTGCCATGCCACTGGGACTGGCAAGACAGTGACAGCAGTCCTGGATGCAAAGCACTGCGGCGGCAGAACACTGTTTCTTGTGCATAGACACGAGCTGGTTGATCAGGCGGCCAGAACCTTCCGGGATTTATGGCCGGAGGCATCGCTTGGCCGTTATACGGACCGTATCAAGCAGCTGGACGCCCATGTGGTCTGCGGTAACGTGCAGAGCGTGGCGCTGCATCTGGAGCAGTTCAAAGACAACGCCTTTGATTACCTCGTTATTGACGAGGCCCACCATGCGGCGGCGGATACATACCAGAAGGTTCTGGCCCATTTCAAGCCAAAATTCACGCTGGGGCTGACGGCGACGCCGGAGCGAATGGACGGCCGGAGCATTCTGGAAATCTTCAAAAACACGGCCCACAAGCTGGATATTCAGACCGCTGTGGAGCTGGGAGAACTGACCCCGGTGCGGTGTATCCGTATCCATACCAATATTGACTTGACCAAGGTGCGGTTTAACAGCGTCCGATACAACATCCGGGATCTGGAGACAAAAATCTATGTGCCAGAGAGAAATCGGTTGATTGTAGACACCTGGCTCCAATATGCCCAAGGACGGCGGACGGTTGTATTCTGCGCCTCCGTCTGGCACGCGGAAGAAATTGCGGAGCTGTTCCAAAAAGCGGGCGTTCCCGCCGCCGCGGTGTCCGGCGGGATGAAGCGGTCCGAGCGGGAGGCGTTTCAGGACAAATTTGTCAGGCGGGAGATACATGTGCTCTGCGCCTGTGACCTGCTCAACGAGGGCTGGGACTGCCCGGAGATCGAGGTGCTGTTCATGGCCCGTCCTACTATGTCCCGGGTGCTCTATACCCAGCAGCTCGGGCGCGGGATGCGGCTGTACGAGGGCAAGGAGAGCCTGATGGTCTTTGATTTCGTGGACAACGCCGCCCAGTATAATATGCCCATGTCCCTCCACCGCCTGTTCAAGCTGCGGAAGTACCGGGCCGGGGAGCTGGTGCTGTCCCCCAAGGACAGACAGGCCGCCGAGGCGGCGTTGTATGACCGGCGGGAGAAGCCCGCCGCCCTGCTGGACTGGCCGGTGGACGCTACTGATTACGAGCTGGTGGACATCTTCAACTGGCAGGAGGAGGCCGAGGGCATGATCTCCCAGATGGAGTTCGTCCGCCGGGTCAACGTGCAGTCGGAGACCATCGAGCGGTACATCCGGGAAGGAAAGCTGGCACCCGACCTGGCGGTGCCCATGAGCGAGCACCGGACGTTCAAATATTTCAAAGAGGAATCCCTGGAGAAATATGCCAGACAGTATGGCTGGACGCTGATCGACGACTCCAACCGCAAGGACCTGTTCCTGGATATGATCCGGAAGATGGACATGAGCTATTCCTACAAGCCGGTGCTCATCAGGGCAATCCTGCGGTACGCCGACGAGAAGGGCCGCGTCAGGCTGGAGGATATTGCAGATTATTTCCGCGCTTACTATGAGGGGCGGCGGGCCGCCGGGCTGATGGTGGAGAAAGCCAACAGTATTTTTGCCAAGGGGAATTATACCAACAGTGAGGCTCAGAGGAATATTCTGGCGAACCCCTTCAAGCGGTTCGAGGATATGCAGATGCTCCGACACACAAGGACGCTGGGGATCATCCAGGTGGATGAGGCGGTGTGGAAGCGGCTGGGAGCGGAGGAGAAGGCGGAGATCGAGAGGATTTGCGAGGAGAAGCTGGAGGGGTATTATCGACGGATAAAAATTCGGTGAGAAATGAGAGTTCCTTAATGCTTTCTGACTGAAAATGTGGTATACTGCGATAAGAGCAGACCAACGATCCGGCGTCTGTCGGTGCTAACACGAGCGTTGGCTCTGTCTGCGAAACAGTGAGTTGACTGCATGACAGTCAAAGGAGGGCTTATGGAAAAAAAAATCTGCGAATTGTTCGCAGGAGTTGGCGGATTCCGTGTAGGGTTTGACCACCTTGATTCAGGCTGGGAGACTATATGGTTTTCGCAGTGGGAACCCGGCGCAAGGACACAATGGGCACATGAATGTTATGTCCAGCATTTTGGTGACAGTCCAGACACAAATAACGAGTTCCACACTGGTGAAGATATTAGTACAGTAGATAAGACCACTATCCCCAATCACACGCTCCTCGTTGGCGGTTTTCCATGTCAAGACTACAGTGTAGCGCATACGCTGGCCTCTTCTCATGGTATTGAGGGGAAAAAGGGCGTACTTTGGTGGCAGATACGAGATACTTTAATTGCCAAAAGGCCGCCTTTCTGCCTATTTGAGAATGTTGATAGACTCCTCCAATCTCCTGCAAAGCAACGTGGCCGGGACTTTGGAGTCATACTTGCGTGCCTTGTAAAAGAGGGATACAGCGTAGAATGGCGGGTCGTCAATGCAGCCCAATATGGTGCAGCGCAGCGTAGGCGCAGGACATTTATATTTGCATACCGCAACGATACGGTATACGGTCAGAGAATGTCAAAGATACCTGCTTCTGAAATTATCCAAAATAGCGGTTTCATGACAAAGGCATTCCCAATCAAAGATATGGGGCAACTGACCCAAACGGTCATTAGTACTGACATCGTAGATGTGAGCGACCACTTTGCGTTTCTATTTGAGAATGCCGGATATATGCACGATGGAGGTATCTATACTGCAAAAATCGTAGAGATGGATGGATCGCCTGTGCAATTAGGGGATATTTTACAGCATGGTGCCGAAAAGAAATATGAGATCCCTGCTGACAAGCTGGCAAAATGGACCTACCTAAAAGGTGCAAAAAAGATTCCCAGGGTCTCTGCAAATGGACATGAATATATTTTTTCAGAGGGTCCCATAGCATTCCCTGATCCATGGGATAGGCCTAGCCGCACGATGCTGACTAGTGAGTCTACGTTGAATCGCTCTACACATGTGGTAGCAGATCCCAGCACTGGCCGTCTCCGTTTGTTGACTCCTATCGAGGCTGAGCGACTGCAGGGCTTTGAGGACGATTGGACAAACACAGGAATGCCGGATCGGATGAGATATTTTTGTATGGGCAATGCTTTGGTCGTACCAATGATAACCAGGATGGGATCGGTTTTGGATGCGATCATAGCGAACGAAAACTAAGCATATTGGGATCAACATGTGCTTCAAAGGCCGCGTGTATACCGCGCGGGCCTTTGATCGTTCGCGTATCGATTATGTGAAAGGAGTTCATGTTTGTGGAAGGGACCATATATGTGACCAAAGAGGCAATCTTAAAACGCGCACGCGAAGCCATCGGTATCCCGTTCAAAAATATTGATACGACCGGCCGTCTCAATACCGGAAAAGGAGCTATCGGGACAGTCATCGAGGAGAGCTGGTTTGGCTACACGCCAAACTCTGAATCGGAACCTGATTTTCCGGAAGCTGGTGTAGAATTGAAAGTCACACCATATCTGCGCGGGAAAAAGGGCACACGCGCCAAGGAGAGACTTGTCTGCAACATTATCAACTATATGGAAGAGTGTGATAAGACCTTTTATGACAGCGCATTCTGGCATAAATGTAACACGATGCTGCTGATGTCCTATGAACATGTCGCGGGCCTTCCTAAGAGAGAACTCTGGATAGATAAAGTGACCCTTTTTTGCTTTCCAGAAGAAGATCTTGCTATTATCGAACAGGACTGGAAGACCATCATGGACAAAGTTCGGTCTGGTCGAGCGCACGAAATATCGGAGGGAGATACGCTTTACCTTGCAGCCTGCACCAAGGGCGCTGATTCATCTAGTGTTCGCCAGCAGCCATATTCTGCAATACGTGCCAAACAGCGCGCATATTCGCTGAAATCCTCATATATGACTCAGGTCCTTAATAAATACGTATTTGGCAATGTTGAAAGCCCCCATATCATAAAGTCTGCAGAAGTTTTGCATGTCCAGACCTTTGAAGAATATATCATTAAGAAGATACATCCTTTTTATGGAATGACACAGCAGCAATTGATGCAGCACTTTTCTGTCAAAAGCACCGCAAAAAGCTTGAATGAGATTCTCCTTGCGTGTATGCTGGGTGTCAGCGGACGCATTTCCCATACAGATGAATTCAAAAAAGCTGGGATGATCCCGAAGACGATCCGTGTGCAAGGAGACGGAAGCGTCAAGGAAAGCATGTCTTTTCCCACATTTGATTTCATTGCTTTGAGTAAGGAACAGTCCTGGGAAACATCTGAACTTTACAACTATTTAGCCCCAACAAAATTCATGTTCGTCATTTTTCAGGAAAAGGCGCAAGGAGAATATGCACTTGAGCGTGTCATGTTTTGGAACATTCCTGACCGCGATCTGGAGCATGTCCGTCGCGTTTGGGAGCGGACGGTCCAAACCATTCGTGAGGGGGTCACGTTGATCCCAACGTCAAAGGGAGTACATAACGATCTGCCTAAACAGAGGGAGGATTCTGTTGCACATGTACGTCCTCATGGGATAAACGCTTCTGATAAACTGCCTCTACCTGATGGACGAATGATGACGAAGCAGAGTTTTTGGCTAAACAATAGCTATATTGCCAAACAGATCAAGGAGAATGGATACGATGTATGTTAAGACATATTCCTATCGATTTGCCAGCGAGATTTTGTCGGCACCTGGATATTGCGGTATAAAGCGGGAACTCTTGGACATCTGTCGCGGTTGTCCCATCCCTGTTTATCCGGGAAAATCTAAGAGACAGTCTAACAAAGATGTTGTACAGCAGATCATGAACACATATTTTCGTTTGCAATTTCTGTCGTATGGATGGGAGGCCGAGCCTTTAGCTACCCCGGATGGTCATGAGGATGCACTTCGGGCAGATTTTCGAAAGGCATTTGTTTTTGAAGATAAAGTGTCGTTAGCTGCACAGATAGAGGTCGAATTTGGCAATGTTGCCAGTTCATATCGAAATTATTTTAAGTTTCAACTCTCCTTCTCGTATGGCATGGCTGATATCTGTATACTGATTGTACCGTCTCATAATTTAGCTGATCGGATCGATAGTGGAGTCGCGAATTTTGAAAAAGCAGTCAGAGAGATTCCTCAAGCCAAACTATCCATAACGGTCCCAATTTATGTGATCGGACTATTCGATGTGGATGACGATGGTAACCCTGCAGATTCTTGGAATGTTTGTGACATAACCGACGATTTGAGTGTCATACAGAACAAAGGCAAGAGCGTTCGTTGTCAGCACGAGAAGCTGGTAGCGGCATATATCAACAAGCTAGGCAGGCGATGAAGCATCCAAAATCATACGATTCTACACCAGAGATTCGAAGACGCATGTCCAGAGTAAAACTAAAAAATGGCACTGCTGAGCAGCTGTTGGCAAAGCGTTTATGGCACCTTGGATACCGCTACCGAAAGAACGATAAACGACTGCCGGGCTCGCCGGATATCGCCATATCGAAGCATCATATCGCTATATTCATAGATGGCGAATTTTGGCATGGCAAGGATTGGGCGACAAGAAGAGTTCGGCTAAAGCACAACCGGGAATATTGGATAGAAAAGATTGAAGAGAACATGGCGCGCGATCAACGCAATAATATCGAATTAAGATCGATGGGCTGGCATGTTATCCGGTTTTGGGAAAAAGAGGTCAAGCGCGATCTAGACAAATGTGTCGATGAGGTATGTGATGTGATATTGGAGGATAAATATTGCTCGTTTGCTATAGAAGAGCAGGAGCTGTAGATCGGAGAAATGGAGGAGCGTGTCTGCCGCTCCTCCATTCATTTACTTGTTGACAATATGCGAGAAATATTGTCGATATATATCTGCTTTTGTTGACAATATTTTGAATATATGATATTATATAGAAACATGGTAGAAAAGGAGGGCCGTATATGGCGGCGGAAGAAGTAAAGGCCGATCGCTTTAGGCGTATCGCTGAGAATCGTACGAATCGAATTATTGAAGCCCTTCATTTGCTTGGCAATTGCGCCAATCGCTCAAACTATTCATACACAGAAGAAGAAGTGAAAAAGATTTTTACAGCTATCGAAGCGGAACTGAAAGAAACAAAGGAAAAATTTCAGCCTCCAAAGCGGGCTAAAAAGTTTGAACTATGAGGAGGTCTCCTACTGTGAGAGCTTGGAGATTCGTGCCAAACCAAAATTCGACTATCTTTGGGATAAACGATGCCGGGATCGAAACTTTTACTGCCGATATGGACCGATCTCTGGTGCGGGAGATCATTCAAAATTCGCTGGATGCTGTATTGCCGGATTATGGGGGGCCTGTTCATGTAGAGTTTTCTCTATTTGAGATCGACACGCAGCAGATTCCGGATGTGTGTACGTTACATGACAAAATAAAGCTATGTCGTGACAGCAATATGGACGAGCCTGACGCTTGTCGCTTCTTTGAAAGTGCAGACAGTATATTGTCGACGCCAAAGATCAGGGTCCTACGGGCCAGCGATCGTCACACGATTGGGCTTGAGGGTAGCGACACCTGTGCCAAAGGGACCAGCTGGAGCCGTCTGGTCAAAGAAAGCGGTTCCTCCAATAAAGGACAGAGTTCTGGCGGCAGCTTCGGCATTGGCAAATCTGCGGCTTTTGCATGCTCAGACCTGCGGACGGTATTCTATTCATCGCTCGATCGAAACGGCCTATGCTCCAACTTCGGTGTGGCAAGGCTCGTATCCTTTAAAGATCCATGTTTGGGTTGGACAACAGGGGTCGGTTATTATTCGGAAGACGAGAGCTTTACTGCGATCCCAGAGCTGTCGGATCTGGATGATACCTATGTGCGTTCCTCATCTGGCACAGACATCTACATCTTAGGGATGCACCGTGGGGAAGAATTTAAGGAGCTCTTTATCAAAGCAGTCCTTTTGGACTTTCTCGTCTCTATCGTTCAGGACAAGCTTTTCGTAACGATCCAAGACGAGATCATTAACAAAGCGACTCTCCCCCAATATATGTCGAAGTTGAACCCTTATGAGAACGATCAGATCCGGGCTCTGCTCAACTATTACCATTTGCTGACCGCGAGCGACCCGTCCATTTTGAAGATCCCCCTTGACAAAACACGGTATGGGAAAAAGTATGGCTTTGATGATGGAGAATGTACCTTATATCTTAAAGAGGGCGAGGGTCTCAATCGCAAGATCCTTATCACACGCAAGGCTGGGATGCGCATTTTTGAGCAGGATCGCATCAGTGGGAGCATCGAATTTACCGGTATCTTGATCATCGACGGCCCTAATATGAACGAGACGTTCAAAAAGATGGAGGTCCCCTCCCACGATGCCTGGGAGCCTGGACGTTGCAGAGGCAACGAGACTTATTATACAAACATTTTTGCAGATCTGCGCAGGTATCTGCGGGATCAGGTCAAGGAGAATTTTGGCAAGATTTCCGATAAAGCGATCGATGCATTTGGCGCAAGCGATTTCCTGCCAGATAGGATCGATGCACAAAGTTCGGAAAAGCTTCAAAAAACAGAACTGAGCACACGGATCAAGGCTCTATTCGGAAAGCCTAAGGTCCCCACAAAGAAAAGGACGCATCAGTCCGAATTTATTGCCGAGGCACCGACAGAGGGGGCTATTACAAAGAAAAAGGGGACGGCAACGCAGCCTCCGGCGCTCCCCAAAGGAACTCAGAGTGGAGAAAGATTTGGGTATAAAGAGATCGCTGTTAAGAAGCGCCTGTTTTGCCGTGATGCGGAGAGGGGGTGCTATGACCTTGCTTTTGTTATTCCTTCGACAGCTAAAAATGCAAAATTAGTCTTTACATTGTCTGGTGAGCAGAGTGATTTCGATCTGCCGGTCGTTTTCGCAAAGATCGTAAAAGGTGGCACCGGTGTAGCGATCAGCAGGAAGTCTAAGAACGTCCTCTATTTGGAAAATGTAAAAAAAGGTACCCTTGTCCAATTTGAGATCCAGGTCGATTTCGATAATTACTGTATGATGGAGGTGGACTATTTTGCGACTAAAAAGTAGGTTGACACCCTATCCAATCTTAAACGATCAAAGTGATGACTATATCGGATCTTCTTTCTCTGTGGATTTTGATGTGGTCACACAATTTGCAGAAGTATATGGAAAATTGGGGTTCAAATTGTGCAACGACGAGATCCAGCGGCTGATAGATGACCGATCGGCTGAGTTCGTTGCTCACATCGAGTGTCCTATGACCTGTTTTAGGACGACAGCGACCTCCTTCGACAGCGAAGTAGAATTTAAATTCGATGCTTCGCAGGTAACAAATCGCATCGAGATACGTACATTTATCATTTTGACAAAAGATGTAGCGAATTTCACGTCTTCCCATTTTCATCCGGATTATCAGGGAAATGTATTTGACTTAAAAGCCCATCAGATCATTGCGATAGGGACCGCGATGGACTACAGGGTCCAGAAAGACGAACGGGATCTGGATAACTTGCCGTCGATCATACGTATTACGAAACTAACGGACAAAAAGAAAGGGACGATGTCCGTCAATACAGACAATGACAGTCACATCTCCATTGGTCTGTCTGACGATGTGTTCGAGCTGTATGCACAGCTGGGGAAAAACGTATTTAAAGCAACAGCCTTTAGCCTGGTCTTGCTGCCAGCTCTGGTGATCGTCTTGCAAAGGATGTATTTGAATCGCACAGACGACAGTATCACTTCCATGCATTGGTACCAAGTGATCGAATCGATCCTTGAAAAGAACGGAAAAACGATTGAAGATATCAATATAGAGACCGACAGCTTACTTGCGCTATGCCAGTCGATCTTTGCAGACCCTATCACACGTAGCTTAAAAGAGCTCGGATCCTGTAGCGAGAGGATGGAATGACCATGATACTGCAGTATCTTGCGCAAGAAGGTATCGACGATATCAAGATGAATTTTTCCAAGTACAAGAAGCATTTTTCAGATCAGAGCAACCAGTGGTTTATCAAGACTTTTCAAGAAAATGGATGGTGGAAAGATCTAAAATTCCAATGTAACGATCTTCACTTGGATCAAAATGAGGACTATAATATTTCTGACCGTCGAAATATCGAGATCCTATACACTGGTTGGAGAGACCTCCCCCCCGCGCTGGCGGCTGATGAACGAGTATGGGCTGGGGCACTCTTCGGTCCATTCTGGAACTATGTAAAATATCGCAGAGCCGTAGAGATCAGCAGTGGAGAGGAACAGGCGATCAAGAATTCTTTTTTCTTTATGCGGAGTACAAAACGTTCATGCTTTATGAATTGTCTCGCAAGACTCTGGTGGACTGGGCACTTGATATATGATGCGAAAGTCAAGGATCATTTTTGTGCGGCTGACCTGATGTGTGATGGAGCCTATGCGTCAACGATCTTGCTCTTTTCATCCAGCAATTTTACGGCGAATAAGGATGTAGCCTTGGGGGTCCTTGATCGTTTGGCGATCCGAAAGCGTCTAGGAGATGAGATAGGTCGGTACCACTATGTTGAAGCCAGCCGGTATCTCAACAGTATCGGCAGTGTCATCTTGCTTGATACATTGACCAGGGACGAAGTTTCCCAGCTAACAGGAAAGGTCCTTGACCGTCATTTCGGAGTATGTCCACCTGTGCTCAATGTGGATGCCCTAGCCGGCATCCTATAATATAGGGAGCGAAGTATAGAGGCATATGCTATGTGTCCCTATATTTTAACGGAGAAATGGTATGGAAAATATCAAGACTGTAGAGCTATTTGCGGGTGTTGGTGGATTTCGGTTAGGTCTGGAAGCTGCATCTGATGCCTTTCATGTGATATGGACAAATCAGTGGGAACCATCCACACGTGAGCAATACGCTTTTCAATGCTATACGGCCCATTATGGCACCGGGCCGCATCATGTTTGTCAGGATATCGCAACAGCAAAGACTGCCGTGCCAGATCACGATCTGCTCGTTGGCGGTTTTCCTTGCCAGGACTACTCCATCATGAAGAAAAACTCTGCAGGGATAGAGGGCCCTAAAGGGATGTTATGGTGGCAGATAGATGATATCTTACGGGGAAAAAGGCCCCCATATGTTCTCTTGGAGAATGTAGATAGGATCCTTTGGTCTCCGAGCAAACAGTGCGGAAAAGATTTTTCCATCATTTTACGTTGTCTTTATGAGAGAGGCTATGCAGTAGAATGGCGTATCATCAACGCAGCTGACTATGGCTATGCTCAGCGGAGACGGCGGACTTTTATTATGGCTTACTCCAACCAGACGCAATGTTTCTGTGACCTTGCAGATGCTGTATGTACATACGGACTGAAAGCCCTGCACAGCCATTTGATGGCAGGTGGTATATTGGCAACAGCATTTCCGGTGCAGGGACATAGCGGGCATTATGTTGATGATTGGATCGATGAGATGGAATACCTGGATATTGCAGATATATCAAGCAGGCAGAAGATACATCTTTATAATGCAGGTATTATGATCAACGGACGAATCTATTCTGTTGATATCCAGCCATGCTGCATTCCACCTACTCCACTTGGCAACATATTAGAACGTGGGCGCATAGATGAACATTATTTCATCCGAAATGAAGATATGGCTAAATGGAGATATGCAAAAGGGGCCAAACAGGAGATCCGACGCAGGCGTGATGGGAGCCGATATCTTTTTTCTGAGGGGAAAGTCAGATTTCCTGAACCTTTAGATAAGCCTTCTCGGACCATACTGACTTCGGAGTCACAAGTCGGTAGGACGTCGCATATAGTTCAAGACTGCCTAACAGGGCGCCTTCGCACATTAACGCCTGTAGAATGTGAGCGTTTGAACGGCTTTCCTGATGGGTGGACAGATACTGGAATGCCTATAAAAGCACGGTATTTTTGTATGGGAAATGCCCTGGTCGTCCCGTTGGTACAGAGGATAGGAAAGGCGCTGGCTGCTATAATATAACTCTTTTATAAGGTTTTTTAGAGTCCTTAACTACCTCTCGAACTCCCCCCAACGTGAACCTATTTTTGCGCGTCAATAATCCCTACCTGTGCCACTCAAGAGTAGACTTTTACGCACTGGCAGACCTTAGGCGCATCCGTCCCCAATCCTTTCCCAAACCTTTCCTGCAAACTCACCCCAGCCCCCTTCGCCATCTGCTTCAGTTCCTCCACTGTAAAATACTGCCACTCCGCAGGGCCGCTGCTCAGGTCCAGCACCATCATCGGTTGATATGAACTTTCCGGGTCAAAGTCAATATTGCTTTCAACCTTTCGCCTCCACTCGCTTTCCTGCGGTGGAGGCGTTTTTTCTTTCTCTGCTGTGTGATCAGCCAAGTCATTGTAAATGTCGATCCTGCTCAAAAACTCTTCGGCGGATAACCCTCCGCTTAGGTATTCCTGGCGGGCGCTGTGCGCCATGTTCAGCCACTCGCTATATTTTGCAGCATCCATCTGAAAAAGATTATTTCTATCCCATTCTGCCGCAGTCTCAAACCGGGACAAACGCTCAAACATCCGGTCTCTCAGCTGCTTGTATTTTTTCAGTGCTTCGTCAGATTCCGGTCCCAGTTTCCGCTTAAGATTCGGCCCCAACTGTTTGCAGGTCCTCCCTTCGTATGCCCTGTTGCAGTACAAAGTTTCCTTTTTTGTGCCGGGAATGAAATATTTGCCACAGTATTGGCAGCGAGCAATTCTCTGCTTGTTTTGCTGAAAATAGTGATTCAGTACCAGCAAGTAAAGCTCGTATATTGATTGCGGAGAATATTCGGTAACAACGCCCAGTGGTATATCACCGCTGTCAATTTCTGCCCTTCGGCTTAAAAACATGGTATCCACCAGCGGAGGATATGCTTTCTTGAGCGCAACATATCGTTCCCTCTGGGTCGCCCGCTCGAAATCATCAAAAGCTATTTCAAAAATATTCTGCAAACGAACCTGTGCGAGAATTGGCTCCCGCAGGAGACGCAGCACATAGTGTCCTGCCCGCAGCAGGAACGAGGCACTGCCATCGTCTTCCGGCATACTGCCAGTGAAAAATCCCAGTAATCTGTTGGTCACCACAAAATATGCAATAGGATCAACATCTTCCAGCAGAGCAGGAAGAGAAATCGCCTCTGCAAGAAAATCTACAAAATCTTCCTCTGGAATTTCCAGTTGCTCCGCAAACAGCGGATGCTCTTCCCATAACTTATTTATTTCACTCCGATATGCTGAGTAGTCCCGCTCCATAAAAGAAATTAGATATTCCGCAGGTGTAGCCTTTCCTAAATGCTGGTCAAAGCCTGAACCGCTTGCCAGTATGATCTCAACTGCTGGTTCCGTGCCCGTTTCCAAATAAAGGCTTGGTCCCGTTCTTTTCATTAAGGCTATCCTCCTTGCAGTGAACTTTTCAAAAATTCTGTAGTTTGATTCACTATGTAACGTGCCGCTTCTCTCGTGTAAAGTATATCACACGGGGCCCGGAAAGAAAAGCTTTAAGGAGGATTGATAAGGAGGATTGATTCAACTGACAAACAAATTGACAACCATCGACGCAGACACCCTTTTGTCCACGCCGCTGCCCGCCACCAGATTCATTGTGGACAACCTTCTGCCGGAGGGGCTGCATCTCCTGGCAGGCGCACCCAAGACCGGCAAATCCTGGCTGGCGCTCTGGACCTGCCTCTGCGTATCGAAGGGAAAACCCATGTGGGCGCTACCAACAGCGCAGGGAACGGTCCTCTATCTCTGCCTGGAGGACAGTTATGCCCGCATCCAGAACCGCCTTTTCCAGATCACCGACGATGCGCCGGACACGCTGCATTTCGCCAATCTGTCCGACAGCATCGGCGGCGGACTGGAGGATCAGATCAAGCAGTTCCTCGCAGAACACCCAGACACCGTCCTTGTTGTTATCGACACCCTACAAAAGATCCGCGACATCATTCCGGAAACCAATTCCTATGCCAACGACTACCGTGAGCTTTCCTTGCTGAAAGAACTGGCAGACCAGCACCACATAGCGCTCCTTCTGATCCACCACCTGCGGAAGATGAACGACAACGATCCGATGAATATGATCTCCGGAACGACGGGTCTGAGCGGTGTGACAGATTCCAACTTCGTTCTGAAACGGAAGGACAGAAGCAGTCCCGGCGCAGAGCTGCACTGCACGGGCCGGGACATTGAGTCACGCACACTGGAGCTTGCTTTCCGTCAGGGGCCGCACACCTGGGAGCTGACAGAGCCGCTTACAAGTGAGAAAACGTTTCTCGATCCGGAAGCAATTTTTCTCTCTGCTTTTCTGAAATCACTGCAAAACTTTACCGGAACCGCGACGGAACTGAGCGCATTGCTGGAGCAGGAGACAGGCGAGATTCTATCCCCCAGCGCCCTTGCTAGGAAACTTGCAAAGCACGCTCCTCACCTGGATAAATCCGGCATCCACATCTCGAGCAACCGAACCAGAGACTCCAGACAGCTGCATATCGTCTGCGCCCCATGTGACGGCGGTGACGGGAATGACGAAAAAAACAGGTGCTGAAATTTCTGTCGCAGCCGTCACAACTGTCACGGAGGCCCCTGTCAGCCCCTGTGAGGCCGTTTGTGCGGCTTTCAGCGGACGGGCCGAGGAAGTTCCCACAACTGGATAAATCGCCCACGTTCGGCCTTTGTGGGCCAGACTGCCGGAAGCGGCCAGTTTTGGGAAAACGGATCGGGCCGCCGGGACGGGAAAACGGCCCATCTTTAGATGGGGCCAGCATCGCGTTTGTCTGGACATGGGGCAAAGCCCCAGCCCCGCCAAACACCTTTTGCGGGCAGAAGCCCACACCCACTTTCAGGAACGGAGGGCCGCATGAAAAAGGACGCCACATTCAGTATCCGAATCGCAACCGAGGACCTGACGGTAATCAAACAGCGGGCAAAGCAGGCACGGCTCTCCCAGGGAGAATACGTCACCCGCTGCTGTCTGGGACAGCAGATCGTCCTCATGGATGGCCTGAAGGAAGTCCTGCAGCAGCAGCGGGCCATCGGCAACAACCTCAATCGTCTGACTGTCCTTGCCAACATGAGACGCATCACCACCGTGGACCTGGAGCGCACCGCGCGGGAGCTGGCGGACGTTGGCGTCGCTCTGCGAGCCATTCAGGAGCAGGGGAGGCGAGGCAGGTAGCCATCATCAGTTTTACAAACTACCCCCGGGGTCAGAGCCGGGGCGGCATGGGCGCGGCCATGCGGTATGTCAAGCAGGAGAAGAAAACCCGGTGGGGCGACCAGCAACTGGTCAGCGGTGTCAACTGCCGCCCGGAGAGCGCCTATGACGATTTTCTCCGCACTAAACTGCTCTACCATAAGGACGAAGGCAGGATGTTCTATCACATGGTCCAGTCCTTCCCCAAGGGTGAGCAGGTTGATCCCGCTGCCGCCCACGCCGCCGCGCTGAAGCTGGCAGAATATTTTGAGGGCCGGGAGGTCCTGGTCTGCACCCACACGGACCGGGACCACATCCACTCCCACTTCATCATCAACAGCGTCAGCCTGGAGGATGGCAGGAAGCTCCATATCAGCGAGCCGGAGCTGACCGAGCTGCGGCGGCGGAACGATGCTGTCTGTGCGGAGCTCGGCCTCCCGGTCTTCCAGCCGGAACGCACCCAAAAGGTGAAAGCGATGGCCTCCGCCGAATACCACACCGCCGCCAGAGGCGGGAGCTGGAAATTCCAGCTGATGAATTGCATTGACGAGTGTATGCGGTATGCCAGGACCTGGGATGAGTTCGTCTTGCTGATACGGAGCGAGGGCTACGACGTCCGCTGGCAGGATACCCGGAAGAGCATCACCTACACCACGCTCGATGGCAAGAAGTGCCGGGACGACCGGCTGCACGATGAAAAATACTTAAAGGAGAATATGGAAAATGAGTTCAGGATCCGAGAGGACATTATCGGTGGAAGAACTGCTCCAGCGGAATATGCCGACGCACGCTCCGCCGCCGGAATGGCATCTGACCGTGGAGGAATGGGACAACTTACAGAGACAGATCAGTTCGCTATACGATTTGACGGCGGCGCAATACGATCTCCTCACCGAGCGGCGGACAGATTCCATCCAGACGCAAATCACGGCGCTGACCCGGGAAGTCGCAGCCACCGGGAAAGCCATTACGACAGAGGGAGCGCTGATCCAGGAGAGCATCCAACAGGCTGGGAAAAAGAAAGAGCGGCGCTTTTCGCTCCCGCATATCAGCCTGCCCCGCCCCAGCTGGGCGTGGCTGATGCTCCCGGCAGTCTTGGTGGGCTTGGCTGTGCTGTGGTACAGCTCGGTCACCATCTTGAGGGCCTTGGGAATGTAGCTCCGGCGTACACCGCCACGCCCCACACCGACCGCAAGACCCGCCGGAAGGAGTGGGAGAAGAAAATCGCCCACGGCCACGCCGCGGACGACCATGAGGAGTACCGGGGTCCCAACCTCAGTATGTGAATAAAGCCAACCACTTTGGAGGAAACTATTGGCAAAGGAGAGGAAGTGATAGATGATTGGAGCTCAACGTCAGAAACGACAGCAAGATCGTAGAGATCTGGCTCACCCAGGACGAAAAGCGGGACGCGCAAGTGCAGAAGGAGCTCAAACTGGTGTATCAGAGCTTCAAGGGAACCGGCTATACGGTTGCCACCTTCCTGTCCGGAGGACAGGATCTGACGGAAGTCACCAGCGACCTGACCTGCTATAACCGCAAGCGTATCGCGCAGATGGAGGTCGAACAGGAAAAGAAACAAGATCTTGCTATGGGGATGTAAAAAGACGCTTCTGACAACCATCCGCAGGCAACAACGCCATCGGCCAGCCGCCTTGCCTGCGTAAATGGGGAACCGCAACGAGAGCGGTTCCCCATATTTTCTTGTCGTTCCCGGGGGGATCGGTATAATGGAAGTATCAAGCACAAAAGGTGCTTGATCGATTAAGTAAGGTATTTGGGGAATAATGCAGAGTGCAAGACTTTTTTGATGAAATTTCCTGCAAAAGCGCAAATCAGTAGTTGACAAAGCAGAAATTTGTGGTACTCTATACCGATACAGTTATGAGATTGTATGAGTGGCATGGGCGAGAAAGGAAATTCCTAATGTATCAGTACGTCATAGACAAGGATTTTTTGAAACGGCTAAGAGGGACTTGCGGAGATATTGTCAATCAACTGGTTCAACGCATCAATCTGGATTCAGACATGACCGTGAGCGCTGATCTTGTGGGAAGCGGCGCCAGAAATCTCGTGACCCAGAACGAAAGCGGTCAGGTAGACTTAGACTACAATCTTTATATTGAGCATAGCGAAATTAGGAATGGGCGCGAGATAAAAGTGCACGTCAGAAAAAAGTTCAACGAAGTTTTGCGTTCAAAAGGATGGGGTGACTGTCAGGATTCAACCTCTGTACTCACTACGGAATGGCAACACTTCAAAAAGGGCAATAAGACGGAATTTCGCATAGACCTTGCCATAATTCAAAAGGGTTGTTTGGGTTGTCACCGGCTGATTCATTATAAAACCGGTCATGTCAATCTCGATCAATATTATTGGAATCTGACCCCTAATGCAGCAGATCTGGAGAAAAAAGTAGCAACAATAAAATCAAACAACTTGTGGAATCAAGTGCGGGACGTTTATTTGACTAAAAAGAACTTCTATTTGTGTAATAACGATCACAATCATCCCTCGTTTAAGGTATATATTGAGGCAGTTAACGAAGTTTATCAAAAATTCCAGCAGCAACAGTTTGTGTGCAGCGCTGGGAGGCGTTGTGAAACAATATTTTTATAATTTTGACAAGAGGCCGCAGGTTTTCCTGCGGCCTCCTTCGCATCAACCTGCCACAACAGCAAAGCACCTGATACCAGCGCTTCTATCCACCAATCCGATAGATTCTGCAATCCTAACCCGACAGATTCTGAGTTTTCAACCCGATGAATTTTCTAATTGCTTTCTCTTGTAGTCTGTGATACAATATCATCTGCAACACGAAACCGGGAGGCGCATCATGATTGAAAAATTTACCATCGCCAGCTACTGCCGCATCTCCGTAGACGAGGAGCAGGACCGCGACAACACCTCCATCGAAAACCAGAAAGCGATCATTGAGGACTTCGTAAAGCAAAAGTTCCCCGACAGTACCCTGACCTTCTACGAGGACCGGGACCGCTCCGGCTACACCTTCGAGCAGCGGGAGGGCTACCAGTCTATGCGCCGGGAGCTGATGTCCCACCGGAAGGACATCCTCATCGTCAAGGACTTCTCCCGCTTCTCTCGCCGCAACAGCCGGGGCCTGGTCGAGCTGGAAGATTTAAGAGACGCGGGCGTCCGCATCATCTCCATCGGCGACAACATCGACTTCCCCAACGACGACGACTGGCTGAAGATCCAGTTCCAGTTCCTTATCAACGAGATGCCCGTCACCGACACCAGCAAGAAGGTCAAGTCCGTCATCAAGCGCCGTCAGCAGGATGGCAAATGGATCTGCGCCGCGCCCTACGGCTACATCGTCAACAAACACCAACAATTCGAGGTGGTCCCCACCGAGGCGGAGATCGTCCGCCGCATCTTCCAGCTCTACATCGACGGCTGGGGCTACAAGAAGATCGCCAACCAACTCACTGACGAGGGCATCCCCACCCCCCGCATGGCGGAGCAGGAGCGCAAATTAGCCGCCGGGGACGAGTACCGCCGTACCGTCAAGCCCGCCTGGGCCATCGTCACCGTCCAGGGCATCCTGGACAACGACTTCTACATCGGCACCCTCCGCCAGGGTAAGTACACCCGGAAGAAGATCAACGGCAAAGACGTCCGCCGGGACGAGCTGGACCACATCGTCATCGAACACCACCACCAGGAGATCATCGACTACCGCACCTTCGCCACAGCCCGGGCCCTGCGGGAATCCCGCTCCACCGCCCACTACCGGGGCCAGAAGAAGTACGACAACACCTACTCCGGCTTTCTGGAGTGCGGCGACTGCGGCTCCCCCATGTTTGCCATGAGCCGCCGGGACATCAGGGATGCCTACCGCTGCGGGACCTACCACCGGCGGGGCCTCAAGGGCTGCACCAGCCACCACATCCGGGTGGACAAGCTGGACGAACTGCTGAAAATCTACGTCCAGAAGGTCAAGGACAACTCCGCCGCCATGCTGGACCGCCTCAACGCCGATCTGGCAAAGGAAGCGGAGGACGTAGCCGAAACCGAGAAATCCGCCGAAAATCTGGAAGTGATCCTTTCCGACCTCCAGGAGGAGCTGAAGGCCACCAAGCGCCAGCGCGTCCGGGACATCATGCGGCACCCGGACCAGGAGGAGACCCTGGAGGAGACTTACGACGAGTTGGAGAGCGACCTGCTCCGCCGGATGGAGGGCATCCAGAACCAGATCGCCCTGACGGAGAACAAGCGCAACACCATTATCCAGGTGAACCGCGCGGCCAAAACCGCCCTGGAGGTCTTCGACGACATCCTTGCCAAGCCCAAGCTGGACCGCAACGACCTCCAGCTTATCATCCAGAAGATCAAGGTCTACGAGGACCACCTGGAAATTCAGCTCAAGGCCGACGTTGACAGCATCCTCCGCTCCGGCGAGCTGCCCCAGGACGTGGAGCTCGTCCAGAGCGCCAGCCAGCACCCCGACAAGATATTCTATTCCAATGTTATCAGTGACGGCGATCGCCTCCGAATACGCACAGAAGCCCGCCTCCAAACTGGTGGCCCTGAAAAAGCTGGATTGGAAAGCCAAGCTGCCCGCGCAAATTTTCACCTACACCTTCGGAGTGGCCGGAGCCCTGATCCTCGGCGTGGGGATGTGCCTGTGCATGGGAGTGATTGGCGTGGGCCTGTCTCTGGCGACGCCGCTGGGCGTTGTGGTCGGCGTGGCAGGAATCGGTATGGTGTCAATGAACTATCCCCTCTACAAGAAGCTGTTGGAACAGGGCAAGAAGAAGTACGCCTTTGAGGTCCTGGAGCTGGCAAAGGAAATCACGGCGGAAAACAACTGAAACGGCTTTGCCGGGGAGGGTGCGGATGAACAGGTCGGAGAGCAAATACTTCCATACGGCGGAACGGATGGACGAGGCGCTGCTGTCCCTCCTGCTGGAAAAGGATTTTGCCTATATTACTGTCAAGGATGTCTGCGCCCGCGCCGGTGTGAACCGCTCCACATTTTATTTGCACTATGAAAATACCGCAGATCTCCTCGCGGAAGCCGTGGACATGGTTCACCGGCGCTATCGGAATCGCTTTTCTTCCCCGGGGCCAGCCGGTGACGCCATTGCCGCGCTGCCGAAACAGGATCTTTTTTTTATTACGGACCAGTGGCTGCTTCCATGGCTGACTTTTGTCAAGGAAAACCGGTGGATTTACAAGGCGATCCATGCGCAGTTGGATGTGTTTGGCGTGGAGAGCAAGTACAGGGATTCCGGCCAGGCGGCGGGACAAGCGTCCCTTTTGGGCCGCGATGGGGGCGGCCGCCGGATTTGCGGCCACGATTTTATTCGCCGCCTATAACACAGGACTGGGGGTCCGGTACGCATCGCTCTGGCACGGCAGCATCGGGATCTATTATCTTCTGTTATCCCTGCTCCGGGGAATTTTGCTGGCCGCAGAGCGGAAAACCGAACAAAAAGGACCGGAAGCTGCGGAGCGCTGCCGCAAAAGGACTTTCCTCTCGACGTCTGTGATCGTGCTGGCGCTGAACGCCGCGCTGGCCACGCCCGTATCCCTTATGGTATTGGACCGACGTCCCGTTCGGACGGGGCTGATTCCCGCAATCGCTGCGGCAGCCTACACGACATACAAGGTCAGCGCGGCGGGGATCAGATGGAGGCGGACAAACGGGACCATCCTTGAACAGGAATTGAGCATGATTCGGCTGGTGGATGCACTGGTGTCCCTTCTGGTCCTGCAAAATACTCTTATTATCGCCGTGGATGGCAGCATTTCTCGGCACCTGTTCCGGCTCGTTGCCATTTCCAGTGCGGGAATCCTTCTGCTGATTTTCGTAGTGTCAGCGGTGTGGTTCGCACGGAGCTTGAAGATTTCAGCGTCTCAAAAAACCGAGCGGACAACCAGATGATGTCCCCATACAGGCGCCGCCCCGGCAGCGTTTCCGCAGGGAAACGCTGCCGGGGCGGCGGCTTTTGCCGCTATTACACCCGTTTGACGCCCTCACTATACACCGCCCGGATGTCCCGCTTCTCCATCAGGTAGATGGCGCGCTCGAAACGCTCGGGCAGCGCGAGGGGGCGGGTGGGCTCGGGGAAGGCGCTCTCGTCCACGACCATGGCGTGGAGCTTATGGCCCGGCTGGAACCCGGCGCCGCCGTTAAAGTAGCGCTGCCCCGCCGTGGAGCCCAGGTAGTACGCCTCCGGCACCGTGAGGAAGGGTGCGCCGGTTTCCATCTGCTTGACCTTGGAGGCCCGGATGGACATGACCACCACCTTGTTCATGGCCAGCTGGTCCCCTCCGGCGATGTCGCTGCCCAGGGCCACGTGGACGCCCCGGTTCAGGAGCTCCCGGACCGGCGCGGTGCCGCTGCACAGATTCACATTGGACGCAGCGCAGTGGACGGCCCAGACGCCGGAGGCGGCCATGGCCTCCTGCTCCCGGGGGTCGCTGTGGACGCAGTGGGCCATGAGGGTGCGGTCCTTCCAGAGGCCGTACTTCCCGTAGCTCTGCCAGTAGCGGCCGCAGTCGGGGTGGAGCTCCCGGACCCAGGCGATCTCGCCGGTGTTCTCCGACAGGTGGGATTGCACGGGGAGGTCCCGGTCCGAGGCCAGCTTCCCCAGCGCCGCCATAAGATCGTCGGTACAGGCGGGGGTGAACCGGGGCGTCAGAATGGGGCGGACCAGCCGGAACCGGGCGCAGGCGTCCAGCCAGCGGAGGGTCTCGGAGAGGGATTCCTCCGTCGTCTCCTGGGAGAGACCGGCGTTGCGGTCCATGTTGACCTTGCCCACATAGCCGGTGACCCCGGCGTTCTCCAGCTCCTCCATGAGGACCAGGGTGGCGTCCGTGTGGCGGGAGGAAAACATGGCGACCCGGGTGGTCCCGGAGGTGATGAGGTCCCGGGCCAGGGCGCGGTAGACCCGGCGGGCGTAGTCCAGGTCCTCAAACCGGGCCTCCGTGCGGAAGGTGTAGGTATCCAGCCAATCCAGCAGCGGCAGGTCCATCCCCATGCCCAGCATGGGGTATTGGGGCGCGTGGAGGTGCAGGTCCGCGAAGGAGGGCATCACCAGGCTCTCCCCGTAGTCGGTCACGGGACAGCCCTCGTACCGGGCGGGCAGCGCCTCGCAGACGCCTTCTATCACGCCGTCCTCCAGAATCAAATAGCCGCTGGGGACGGTTTCCAGCTGTCCGAAGGCGGGGGCGTGGAGGATGTTTCCATGCAGAATCGTGGTCATAAGGCTGCTCCTTTCTGTGTCATGGGCGACAGGGCGAGAAAAAAGTGCCCCGAATCCACCCTCAGTGGGCAGATTCAGAACACTCATAGCAGGACCGGAGGCGGTCCCGTAGAAACTCTCGCGCCATCACCGCGAAATTATATGAGCCTATGGATTTTCCTATGGACAGTATAACAAATCCCAAGGCGTTTTTCAAGAGGTTTTTGGGGGATTTTTTCAAAATTTCAGTCGGCCCGCTCCTCTTCCCGGTGGACCAGGACGTACCGCTTCCCCTCCACCCGGTAGACCGCCTCCAGGTCCGCCGCCATCCGCTCTACCAGGGGGTCCTCCCCCCGGTAGAGCACACAGGTCCCGCAGGAGGAGCTCAGGACACGGGGTACGGGGGCCATCCTGGCCCCCGTGTCCCCCGCTCCCTGGAGCGCCCGGCAGCTCCGCAGGGCCGCCAGGTGCGTATGGAATGTGGCCACATACGCCTCCATTATTTGTTCAGCTCCAGTTTGAAATCCCCGTCCAGCGCGGAGACCTTCACGGCGTACCCCGCGCTCTTCGCAAACCGGGTGACGTTCTCCACCGAGCACTGGTTGTCCACCAGGACCTCCAGCTGCTTCGGCGCACTTCCCTTGACCGCCTTCTGGACCATGATCACCGGCGTGGGGCAGGAATAACCTCTCGCGTCTACCATGTTGCTCAACCCTCCAATTTCTGCATATTCGCGGCGGAGATGACCGCCAGTACCACAAATCCCAGCGCGACGGTCAGCGCCACCGGGCCGGAACCGATGCCGTCGCCGGAGGACGCCAGCCCAAAGTTGTGGGCAATGGCGGCGCCGACCAGGAAGCCCATGACCGTCACGGCGGAGTCCGTGTTCCCCTCACCGGCCAGAATCAGCTGGCGCAGCGGGCACCCGCCCAGCAGCACCGAGCCCCAGCCCACCAGGACCATGCCCAGCAGGTTCCACAGCCACTCCGTGTGGGCGATGGGCTGCCCCGCAAAGCCGGGGTTGAACTTCCCGACGATCAGGTTCCCCACCAGCACGGCTGCGGTGATGGACACAAAGGCGGAGATCAGCCGGAAGTCCCGGAACAGCACCGCGTCGCGGATCCCCCCCACCATGCACAGCCGGGAGCGCTGGGCCAGGATCCCCACCGCCAGCGCCGCCAGGAGCGCCGCCAGAACGGGGGCCGCCATGGAGCCGGGGCCCTTGGCGCTGAAGAGGATGAAGTCGGGCCGCGCCAGCAGCAGCGCCAGCAGCAGGACCATCAGCGCCGGGAACGCCAGGCCCTCCGCCATGGACTGGGGATGGGCCCTGCGCAGGCTGAACCCCCGGGTCAGGAATTGGATGCCGATGAGGATGCCCAGGGCGAAGCCCACCAGGCCCACCACGGCGTTGCCGTCGCCGCCGCCGATGCGGATCACCATCCGCAGGGGGCACCCCAGGAACACCAGCGCCCCGATCATCACGAACACCGCAATCACAAAGCGCAGCATGGGCGACGAGCCCCCCTTGGGCCGGAACTCCCTCTTCGCAAAGGCGATGGCGGTGGCCCCCAGGACCAGCCCGATGATCTCCGGCCGGATGTACTGCACGATGCCCGTGCCCACCTCCGCGTCGAAGCCCGCCCGCTGGAGGTTCAGCGCCCCCGCGATGTCCCGCAGGAAGCAGGCGATGCAAAAGCCCATGTTGGCCGGATTCCCCAGGGCCGTCAGCAGCACCGCCGCCGCTCCTACCGCCAGGCCCGTCCCGATCAGCAGTCCGTAGCGCCTCAGAAAAGTCTCTTTTTCCATCCGTTGGTTCTCCCTTCCTTTTTGGGGATACAAAAAGGCGCTTACGGATTTCCGCTCCCTTCCGCAAACGCCTCGTTCCCCTTGTGCTCCCAGTATACCCCATCCCGTGGAAAAATGCAAGCGTTATTTTCGCGTAAGAATAATGAAACGGCGGCGGGAACAAAAAAGTGCATCCGAACCCCCGGGGGGATTCGGATGCAGCTGTCACAGTTTGTCGGGGGCCTTCTGCGCCCCGTCGGACCGGCCGGTGCGCTCCGCCGTCAGGAGGCCGACCCGCTCCCGGATCTTGTGGAGCATCTGGGTACTCAGCCCCAGGAACTCGATGCCGTGGCGGTAGCTCGTCTCGGAGTGCTGTCGGCACCACATCACCGTCCCGACAACGGGGCGGAACCCGTCCTCCATCAGATCCTGATAAATGAAGGCCAGGGGCTGGCCCTTCTCATAGCGGGCGGCGCACTGGATGCAGGCGCCGCCCTCGCTGATGTCCACGATCAGGCAGTCCTTCAGACCGGCCGGGGAGGCGTCCCCGTCGAGATTGCATATCCACGCACCCTTGTTGATGGCCACCCTGTCATGCTTTCTGCGCTCCTTCATCCCTGTCTCCCCCTTCTCAGAACAGCGGCATGGTTCTGCCCCTATTATACCCGGTTTGGTGGCGGGCTGTCAATGCGCGAAGCGGGAGAAATTGGGGGGCGTCCCCTCAGAGGAACGCGCACGCAACCTGGTAGACCGCAAAGGAGGTCAGCCACGCCACGCCCAGCTGCCAGATCAGCGCCAGGGCCGTCCAACTGAAACTGTTCATCTCCCGCCGGATGGTGGCGATGGCCGCCACGCAGGGGGTATACAGCCCGCAGAAGGCCAGGAAGGCCAGGGCCGCCGCAGGGGAGAAGGTGGCGGACATCACCGCCCCGGCGGCGGCGTAGTCCGTCAGGGAGAAGCCGTAGAACAGGCTCATGGAGCTGACCACCGCCTCCTTGGCGATGAGGCCCGTCAGCAGCGCCACCGCCGCCTGCCACACGCCGAAGCCCATGGGGGCGAACACCGGGGCGATAAAGCCGCCCACCATGGCGAGGATGCTGTCGGCGGTGTCCTCCACCATGCGGAGATTCGGCCCGAAGCTCTGGAGGAACCACACCGCCACGCTCATGGCGGCGATGATGGTCCCCGCCCGGGTGAGGAAGTCCTTCACCCGCTCCCAGACATGGAGCCAGATGTTATGTAGCGTGGGCATCCGGTAGGGCGGGAGCTCCAGCAGGAAGGGCGCGGGTTCCCCCTGGAAGACGGTCCGCTTGAGGATCAGGCCGGAGAGGATCGCCATCACGGGCCCCAGGAGATAGAGCCCGAAGACGATCAGCCCCGCGTACCGGGGGAAGAAGGCGGCGGTCATCAGCCCGTAGATGGGCAGCCTTGCCCCGCAGGACATGAAGGGCACCAGGAGAATGGTCATCCGCCGGTCCTTCTCGTTCTCCATGGTCCGGGCACCCATCACGGCGGGCACCGTGCACCCGAAGCCCATGAGCATGGGGATGAACGCCTTGCCGGAGAGGCCGAAGTGCCGCAGGGTGCGGTCCATGACGAAGGCCGCCCGGGCCATATATCCGCTGTCCTCCAGCATGGACAAAAACAGAAACAGCAGCGCGATCATGGGCAGGAAGGTCAGCACGCCCCCCACGCCGGAGATCAGCCCCTCCACCAGCAGTCCGGTGAGCCACGCCGGGGCGTGCAGGGAGGTCAGCCACCCGGAGACGCCGGGGCACAGCACCTCCTCCACAAACCACGCGATGCCGTCCGACAGCCACGCCCCCGGCCCGCTGAAGGTCACCAGGAACACCGCCAGCATCATCCCCAGGAACACGGGGATGGCCCAGACCCGGTGGGTGGCCACGGCGTCGATGCGCTCGGTGACGGTCTTCTCCCCGTCGGTATTCTTCTTCTTCACGGAGGAGCGGACCACCCGCTCCACAAACCGGTAGCGGCTGTCCGCCAGCAGGGTCTCCCGGTCCCCCAGGGGACTGGCGGATTCGTACTCCCGGGCGATGGCGTCGATCTTCTCCAGGGTCCCGGGGTCCAGCTCCAGGTCCCGGGCCACCTCCTCGTCGCCCCCCAGCAGCTTGATGGACGCCCAGTGGGCGGGGATGCCCTTCTCATAGGCCCGGTCGTGGATCAGCGCGCTGATGCGGTGGTGGACGGCGTGGGTGAAGTCGTCGTACAGGTCGTCGGGCTCCACGGTGAGGCCCGTGTGCATCTGGCGGTGGACCTCCTCGACCAGCTTATCGATGTTCACGTTGTCCCGGGCGGAGATGGGGACCACCGGCACGCCCAGACCGGCGGAGAGCCGGGCGCAGTCGATCTGGTCCCCCCGCTTCTCCACCTCGTCCATGAAGTTCACCGCCAGCACCACCGGGCGCTCCAGCTCCAGAAGCTGCATGGTGAGGTACAGGTTGCGCTCTAAGTTGGTGGCGTCCACGATGTCGATGATGGCGTCGGGCTTCTCGTCCAGGATAAACTTCCGGGCCACCATCTCCTCCATGGAGTAGGGGGACAGGGAGTAGATGCCCGGCAGGTCCACCACGGTGAAGGACAGCTCCCCCAGCCGGGCCTCGCCCTCCTTCTTCTCCACCGTCACGCCGGGCCAGTTGCCCACGTACTGGTTGGAGCCCGTCAGGGCGTTGAAGAGGGTGGTCTTGCCGCAGTTGGGGTTGCCCACCAATGCCACCTTCCAGGGGCGGGTGTCGTGGGCCCGGGGGTCGTAGGTGCTGGGATGGTGCTCCTGCTCGTGGCGGTGGGCCCGGTGCATGGCCTCCAGGTCCTTGGGGTCCGCGCAGCCCATGCGGCACCTGGCGCAGTCCCCGTGGCAGGTGGCCCCCAGGTGGTAGGCGCTCTCGGAGACCGCCTCCCCCCGCCGGGACTCCACGGCGGCCTCCCGGATGCGGATCTGGGCGGCGTCCTCCTTGCGCAAACTCAGCTCATAGCCCCGCAGCCGGACCTCCATGGGGTCCCCGAAGGGGGCCATTTTGATGAGCTCCACCGTGGTGCCCGGGGTCAGCCCCATGTCCACGAGGCGGCGCTTCACCGCCCCCCGCTGGTTGCCCACCTGTTCAATGACGCAGCGCCCGCCCACCGGGAGCTGGTCCAATGTCTTTTGCTTCATCGCGATTCCCTCCTGTAGGCCCTCCGGGCCGCTGTGTGTCAAAAAAGATGCTTCGCATCTTTTTTGAGAATGGGGACCGGGCCGAGTTCGGCCCGCAAAGTGCTTTTTCGACGTACACGCCGCCGAAAAAGTGATTAAATTTTATTTTCGCCTTCGGCGAAAACTCCTGCGGAGGGCTTTTTTGACAGTCTGAGGCCCTCCGGGCCAGTCTCATCGCACCTGTTATAACTGGCGTTAGTATAATCTAACCACGTGGGCTTGTCAAGTGAATTTTCTGCGATATTTTTAGAAAATCCCAGATATTACGTCTTGCCTTTTCGGCGGGGTGTCGGGTACAATAGAGAAAAATCTGCTGTCGAACCCTGTCGACGGCGCCCCGGAAAGGAACAGCCTGTATGAAATTGAAACAGATCTATACCCTGCTGACCGCTGCGGGACTGCTGCTGATGCTCTCCCTCACCGCCTCGGGAGCCAACCGCAGCGGCGTCCATATCCAGGTGGACGGCCGGCACCTGGAGGCCCCCGGGGCCTACATATCCCAGGAGGGCGCCACCATGGTCCCCCTCCGGGCCGTGGCCGAGGCCCTGGGCTGCGAGGTCACCTGGGACCCCGTTACCCGCACGGTCTCCATCGTCTCCCCGGAGCGCCCGTCGGAGGAGGAGAGCGCCCCCCAATACGACGCCCTGGTGGTTCTGGACCCCGGCCACGGCGGGGAGGCCAACGGCGCGGAGTACGGCGGGGTGAAGGAGAAGGACCTGAATCTGGCCATCGCCAAGCGGGCCGCCTCCCTGCTCAGTCAGGCGGGCATACAGGTGGTCATGACCCGGGTGGACGACGCGGACGTGGGGCTCTATGAGCGCAGCGCCATCGCCAACGAGTGGGAGGCCGACCTCTTCGTCAGCGTCCACTGCAACGCCAACGTGGATCACGACGACGTTACGGGCATTTATACCTGCGCCTACGCCCAGGGGACCAACGGCTGGCGCCTGGCCCAGCTCCTCCACCAGACCATGCGCGAGGCCACCGGCGCGGACGACTTCGGCATGGAGGAGCGTCCCAACCTGGCGGTGCTGCGCACCTCCCTGATGCCCGCGGCCCTGGTGGAGTGCGGCTTCATGTCCACAGCCTCGGAGCTGGCCAGGCTCACCGACCCGGCGTACCAGGACCAGCTGGCCCAGGGGATCGCCGACGGCGTGCTGGCCTACCTGGCACAGTAACGGACCTGTGGGCATAGACTGGCATGTAACATACTTTTTCTTGAAAGAAAAAGTATGCAAAAAGAACTTTAACACGGGCCTGAAATTGGTGCTCTTTCTGGATTTCTGCCCGGTAACGAAACTGCACTTTTCATCCAAGATAATAGCAGACTATAGCAATATTCAAAATTGCTAACCACAGCCCTGTAGGGGCGCACATTGTGCGCCCGCTTTTACCGGAAGCTGCGAGGGATTGTGCGGGCGCACGATGTGCGCCCCTACGGGTGTTGCGAATGTTGATGATTGCTATCATTCGCGGGGACATATTCCCCGCTTGAGTAAGGAGGAACCCTCTGATGGAGGAGGCAACCACTCTGGACCGCCTGCCGGTGGGTGCACGGGCCTCCGTGACGGCCCTGGCCGCCCCGGAGAGCCAGCGGCGCAGATGGATGGAGCTGGGCTTCGTGCCCGGCGGCGAGGTGGCGGCGGTCCAGGAGAGCCCCTGGGGCGACCCCGTGGCCTACGCCGTGTGCGGGGCGGTGATCGCCCTGCGCCGCGCCGACGCACGGTGCATCGCTGTGCATAGGGTGACCTGACCGGACGCGTGCCGGTTGGGCCCTGCCAAGGGCGCTGCCCTTGGATCCCGCAAGCCTTTGAAAAGGCTTGAGCGAAACTTTTGTGAAGCAAGATCGTACATGACGCGCAAGACGCCGCCGGGATTTTCCCGGCGGCGTCTCTCTTTACGCGGCCTCCGCCTCCGGAGTCCGGCGCAGCAGCAGAAATACGGTGAGCACCAGGGCCCATCCCAGGAACACCAGGGCCCAGCCCGGGTTCTCCGTGCAGTCCGCCAGGGCGGCCAGGCACAGGGGCACCGCCAGTCCTCCCAGCCAGGAGAACCAGCGCAGGCCGCACTCCCCCAGGGCGATGCCCGCCAGCTGGTAGATGGCGCAGTCCGCCGCGGCGGCGGCCAGCACCGGCAGGTAGTACCGCGCCAACACCGGGTTGCTCCCCTCCGGCAGATAGATGGCCAGCAGGAACAGCACCCCGAAGAGCATGGCGGGAATCAGCGGCAGACACTTGACAGCGCCGCCGCCGCGTACTATCCTTGCAAAGAGGACCAGTCCCGCAGCGGTGGCCACGCCGCCCACGGCTGCGGCGATGTGCAGCACGCTCCACCCGGGCAGCAGCACCGCTCCCGCCGCCATCAGCAGGCCGCCCCCCGCCAGCAGGGGGAGGTATCCCGGGGCGGCGAAGCAGGCGGCGTAGGTCTGCTTCCCCTTGGGGAACCGGAGGGCGAATACGGCCTCCAGGGCCGCCAGCAGCAGGATGGCGGCGGGCAGCAGCAGTCCCGGCAAGGACTTCTGAGACAGGCCCGTGGCCGGGTCAAAGCCGCTCTGGAGCTGGGCCCAGCGCAGGGCCAGCAGCAGGAGCCCCTCCGCCCACAGGCGCAGGCCCCTGACGATTGGAGATTGATTCATGATAGACGCTTCCTTTCTCCCGCCGCATGGCGCGGCGGCGCAAACCATGTTCAGTATACCACGTCTTTCCCGATTTGTCATTCATTTTTTGGACAAGCAAATCATATGCTGATACGGTCCCTTGATTAGAAGTGCACTACGTTACCGTGTGCAAATTCTGGAACAGCAACCAATTACAGAGCGAGCTAAAGTTCTTTTTGCTTCTTTTTCTTTCAAGAAAAAGAAGGAGAGAAGGGAGTGCCCCATGAAGAAATACATTATTTTATCCATATTGCTGCTGGTGTTCCTCTTTGGCCTGCCCTGGCTGTGGGGCGGGCCTCCGGGGGAGACGAAGCCTCTGGACCCGGATCTGCCCCTGGCGGAGGACCCGGACGCCCCTCCGGCGGGAGAGCCCGCCCCCGCGGAGCCGGAGGGGCCGGAGGCCCCCGGGAAAAAGCGGGGCGTGGACCGGGCCACGGCGCTGAACGTCCTGCTGGCGGGGGAACTACAGAGCATGGACATGGGGACCTACCTGCTGGGGGTGGTGCGGGCGGAGATGCCCGCCGCATTTGAGGAGGAGGCCCTCAAGGCCCAGGCCGTGGCCGCCCGGACCTACGTGCTCCACAAGATCGCCGGGGGCGGCAGCGCCAACCACCCCCAGGCCGACGCCTGCGACGACATCACCTGCTGTCAGGCGTACAAGAGCGAGGCCGCCGCCGCCGCCGACTGGGGGGACGATGCGGCCAAATATGAGGCGAAGATCCGCCGGGCGGTGGAGGAGACCGACGGGGAGTGCGTGCTCTACGACGGCGCGCCGGTGCTGGCGGTGTTCCACTCCTCCTCCGCCGGGACCACCCAGGACGTGCAGAGCGTGTGGAGCGCCAGCCTGCCCTATTTGCAGAGCGTGGAGACCCCGGAGGGGGAGGACACGGTGCCGGGGTATCGCTCCAGCGCGGTGTTCTCCGCCGGGACGCTGCGGGAGACGCTGCTGGAGGCCCTGCCGGAGGCGAAGCTGGAGGGCAGTCCCTCCAACTGGTTCACCGACATCCGGCAGCAGTCCAACGGGACGGTGACGAAGCTGTCCGTGGGGGGCGTGGAGGTGGGGGGCAACCGGCTGCGGACCATTCTGGGGCTGCGCAGCGCCTGCTTCACCATCTCCTTTGACGCCGACCAGGTGACCTTCTCCGTCACCGGCTACGGTCACGGGGTGGGCATGAGCCAGTACGGGGCCAACGTCCTGGCCTCCCAGGGCATGACCTACCGGGAGATCCTGGAGTGGTACTATACCGGCGCCTCCGTGGGACTTCTGGAGACGGAGGAGGCGCCGTAGGGGCGCACATTGTGCGCCCCTACGGGTGTTGCGAATTTCGATGATTGCTATAGAAAAATTATTTTCCGGTTGGTTGCACAATTTCATACAACTTTTCCCCCTTTTGTGTGAAACTTAGAAAGAACACGAAAGGGGGAAATTTTTATGACTATTAAAAAGGAATATATCTGCAAATTTGCCGCCCATCTGAAATCCGAGGGACGTAGTAAGGGCACTATCGAAAAATATCTACGGGACGTGCGGGCGTTTGCGGCGTGGCTGAACGATTTGGATTTGGAGGAAGCGTCCAGCTGGCGGGAGTACCTGCTGGAGCGGGGGTATGCGCCTGTGACGGTCAACTCCATGCTGTCTGCCATCAACCGCTTTCTTAGGTTCCTAGGTCGGGAGGACTGCAAAATCAAGTTTCTCCGGGTCCAGCGAAAGGCGTTCCGGGAGGAGAGCCGGGAGCTGACGAAAGCAGAATATCAGCGCTTACTTGATGCCGCACGGGAGACGGGGCAGGAACGATTGGAACTCCTGATGGAGACCATCTGCGCCACGGGTATCCGCGTTTCGGAGGTTCGCTATGTCACGGTAGAAGCTGCGAACCGGGCGGGGACGGACATCAGCCTCAAGGGCAAAATCCGCAGCATTTTACTTCCCAACAAGCTCCGCCGGAAACTGCTCAAGTATGCCAAGAAAAACAAAATCGCCTCCGGAGAAATCTTTCTCACCGGAAGCGGAAAACGGATGTCGCGCGGCCAGATTTGGCGTGAAATGAAAGCTATCTGTAGAAGGGCGGGCGTGGAGGAAAGCAAAGTCTTCCCACACAACCTCCGCCACCTGTTTGCAACAACCTTCTATAAAGCCTGCAAGGACATCGTGAAGTTGGCGGACGTGCTGGGGCACTCCTCTATCAACACTACCCGGATTTATCTGATGACCTCCGGGGCAGAACACGCAAGACAGTTGGAAAAGTTGGGGCTGGTCACGTGACTTTCGTCATGTTGACAAAATGTTTATTTTGTCCGGTTGCCATACATAGTGGGTCTGAAATTATTATAGCACAACCTTCCCAAAAAGGAAGATAGTTTTTCAAAATCAGCGGTTTAACGAAAAATGGGCATGAAAATCCCAGGACTGTAAAAAGGTTTTTTCGCAGTCCTTAGTTTTCATGCTCTTTTTTGCTTTTCTTCTGGGTTCAGTTGCCTAAAAACGTGCAACCAAAGGACAAAATAAACATTTCGTCCACAAAGAATCAGGGTATACTCCCGTTTCCGCCGCACCCTCGGGGCGGGTCGGGTGGTATATACGTCCCAACAGAGTTCGACTATAAAATGTTGGAAGGAGGATGCACCCCAAAATCAATTACCTGCGCAAATCCCCTCGGCAAACCATTGGAAACAGTGGGACGCAAAGCCAGGTGCGTCGGGGCAAACGCTCCACGCTCGACCGGTTGCACGGCAAATTGCGGGAAACCGCAAGACGCAAAACCAG
>CAJUPS010000016.1 GCA_910588045.1 uncultured Oscillospiraceae bacterium
GACGCACCTGGCTTTGCGTCCCACTGTTTCCAATGGTTTGCCGAGGGGATTTGCGTAGGTAATTGATTTTGGGGTGCATCCTCCTTCCATCAATTTATAGTCGAACTCTGTTGGGACGTATATACCACCCGACCCGCCCCGAAGGTGCGGCGGAAACGGGAGTATACCCTGATTCTTTGTGGACGAAATGTTTATTTTGTCCTTTGGTTGCACGTTTTTAGGCAACTGAACCCAGAAGAAAAGCAAAAAAGAGCATGAAAACTAAGGACTGCGCAAAATTCTTCTTTACAGTCCTTGGATTTTCATGCTTTTTTTCGTTAAACCGCTGATTTTGAAAAACTATCTTCCTTTTTGGGAAGGTTGTGCTATAATAATTTCAGACCCACTATGTATGGCAACCGGACAAAATAAACATTTTGTCAACATGACGAAAGTCACGTCACCAGCCCCAGCTTTTCGAGCTGCCGCGCGTGTTCCGCACCGGAGGTCATCAGATAAATCCGGGTGGTGTTGATGGAGGAGTGCCCCAAAATGTCCGCCAGTTTCACGATGTCTTTGCAGGCTTTATAAAATGTCGTAGCAAACAGGTGGCGGAGATTATGGGGAAAGACTTTCGATTCCTCCACACCCGCCTTTTTGCAGATGGCTTTCATTTCGCGCCAAATCTGGCCACGAGACATACGTTTTCCGCTTCCGGTAAGAAAAATCTCTCCGGAGGCGATTTTGTTTTTCTTGGCATACTTGAGCAGCTTCCGGCGGAGCTTGTTGGGGATTAGGATGGAACGGATTTTTCCCTTGAGATTGATGTCCGTCCCTGCCCGGTTCGCAGCTTCAACGGTGATATAGCGGACCTCCGAAACGCGGATTCCCGTGGCGCAAATGGTTTCCATCAGGAGCTCCAATCGCTCCTGACCCGTCTCCCGGGCGGCGTCCAAGAGCCGCTGATATTCTGCTTTGGTCAACTCCCGACTCTCCTCCCGGAAGGCTTTCCGTTGGACGCGGAGAAACTTGATTTTGCAATCCTCCCGACCCAGAAACTTGAGAAACCGGTTGACCGCCGAAAGCATAGAGTTCACCGTCACCGGCGCATACCCCCGCTCCAGCAGGTACTCCCGCCAGGCGGACGCCTCTTCCAAGTCCAGGTCGTCCAGCCACGCGACAAAAGCGCGGACATCCCGCCGATATTTTTCAATAGTACCAGTGCTGCGCCCCTCGCTCTCCAGGTGTGCAGCAAATTTTTGTATATCGTTTATACGCATAATGAATCCCCCTTTCGTGTTCCTTCTAAGTTTCACACAAAAGGGGGAAAAGTTGTATGAAATTGTGCAACCAAACAGAATAATTTCCGCTTATTTTCTCGGCGCGGACCAGGCCCGCAGATCCTTTAGCTCGTTATACATCCTCACGTAGCTCTCATGGCGGCTGCGGGGAATCTCCCCGGCCTTCACCGCCCGCAGGACCGCACAGCCCTTCTCCTTGGTATGGCTGCACCCCACAAAACGGCAGTCCTTCAGATAGGGCCGGAACTCCAGAAAACACTCCGGCAATCGCTCCTTCAGCTCCAAATCCAGCTCCTGGGCGTCAAAGGAGCTGAACCCCGGGGTGTCGATGACCTCCCCGCCGCAGTCCAGGCGGTAGAGCTCCACGTGCCGGGTGGTGTGCTTCCCACGGCCCAGCTTCTCGCTGATCTCCGCCGTCCGGAGGGAGAAATCCGGCTGGACGGCGTTGAGCAGGCTGGACTTGCCCACGCCGGAGTTGCCCGTAAAGGCGGACAACTTCCCCCGCAGCAGCTCCGTCAGCGCCGCCACGCCCTCGCCGGTCTCCGCGCTGGTGCGAACCACAGGAAAATTGCGGTAGAGCGCCGCCAGGGCCTCTCCGGGCTCCAAGTCGCACTTGTTGACGCAGACCACTACGCCGCAGTCCTTCAAGGCCGCGATAGCCGCCACCCGGTCGATGAGAAACGGGTCCGTCACCGGAATGGCGGCGGAGGCCACCACCACCAGCTGGTCCACGTTGGCCACCGCCGGGCGGGCGAAGGCGTTCCGTCGGGGCTCGATCTCCCAGACCATGCCCTCGCCGGGCCCGGTCTCCTTTACCTCCACCCAGTCCCCCACCAGGGGACTGCGGCCCTCCTGACGAAACTTCCCCCGGGCGCGGCAGGTGAGCGTCGTCCCGCCCGCATCCACATAATAGAACCCGCTGAGGGCCTTTTGTATCCTGCCCTTACTCACTGAAGGTAATCACCTCGTCCCGGTAGAGCTGGTCGTCCGCATAGATTTTCAGCGTGTGGTCCCCCGCCGGGGCGTCCAACCTCTGCTGGAGCAGGCCGGTGGTCAGGGAGTAGTCCCCGGGGATCCAGGTCTCCAGCTGGGGCACGTCGTCCAGGAAGATCTGGACGAACACGTCCCCCTCGCTGTAGGGCACGTCAAAGGTGACCAAATAGGGCACCAGCTTCAGCCCGTCGCTGTAAGTGAAGGTGACCGTGGTGCCCTGGGGCACCTCCTCATTGGCGGCGATGCTCTGGGTGAGGACCGTGCCCTCCGGCTGGGAGCTCTCCACCTTGGTGAACTCCGCCACCAGGTTCAGAAGGTTCATCTGCTCCTGGACCCACTCCACCGTCTGATTCTCGCAGGAAACCATGGTGGAGTATTTGATCTCCGGCCCCTTGCTGACGATCAGGGTCACGGTGTCCCCCTCGCCCAGCATGGTGCCCGCCACGGGGTCGGTGCGGATGACGCATCCGGCCTCGATCTCATCGTGGTACTCCGTCTCCGGGGACTCCACCACGTTCAGGTTCAGCTCCGTGAGCCCCGCCGTCTGGATGATGCGCAGCATGGCGGCCCGGGCCTCCGCGCCGGTGACGTCCAGCATGGCCCCGGAGCGTGCCCCGTTGCTGATGACCACGTTGATGGGCATCAGCTCGCCGCTGGCGTTCTTTTTGGTCCGACCGGCCTCGGGGGTCTGGCGGATAATCTGGCCCTCGGCGTACTCACTGCTGTACTCGTGGCCGTCCTCCACGATCTCGAAGATCCCCCGGACCTCCGCCATGGCCTCCGCCTCCTCCATGGTCTTGCCCTCCACGCTGGGGACGGTGTACTCCGGGATCTCCTGCGGCTGGAAGCTGTCCATGATGCTGTTGAACATCCTTGTGGCGCCGAAGTAGCCCGCACCGGCAATCACCAGGATCAGCAGCAGGATTTTCCACCAATTGCTCCTGGGCCGCTCCTCCTCATCGTCGTCATCCTCCTCGACAGGAGGGGTATAGTGGGTCTGTTTCGTCCTCGTCACCCCCGTGTTCGGAATATATTGGGTGGGCTCGTCCCCCTCCCTGGCGTTCTCCCGGCGCAGCTCCTCGGCGGAATACTCGAAGTTGATATTCGGGTCCTTCCGGAACGCCTCCAGGTCCGCGAGCATCTCGTCGGCCGTGGAGTAGCGCCTGTTCCGGTCCGGCGTCATGGCCTTCATGCAGATCTGCTCCAGGGCCTCGGGGATCTCCGGGTCGATCTCCCGGGGACTGAGGGGCACGGCGCTGAAGTGCTGGATGGCCACGCTCACCGGGTCCGAGCCCTCGAAGGGCAGACGGCTGGTGAGCATCTCATAGAGCACCACACCGGCGGAGTAGATGTCGCTGCGGTTGTCGGTGTAGTCCCCCTTGGCCTGCTCCGGGGAGATGTAGTGGACAGAGCCGATGGCCTCGTTGGAGGGGTTGGAGTTGGAGAGGCAGGCGATCCCGAAGTCCGTCACCTTCACCGTGCCGTCCCGGAGGACCATGATGTTCTGGGGCTTGATGTCCCGGTGGACGATGCCGCGGCTGTGGGCGTGGCTGAGGCCCCGCATGATCTGGGTGATGAAGTGCAGCGTCTCCGGCCAGTTGAGCTTTCCCCGCCGCTCCATGTACTGCTTGAGGGTGATGCCGTCGATGAGCTCCATGACGATATAGTCCATGTCCCCCCGTCGGCTCACGTCGTAGATGGAGACAATGTTGGGGTGGGAGAGCATGGCGACGGCCTGGGACTCGTCGTGGAACCGGCGGCGGAACTCCGCGTCCTCGCTGAGGTCCTTTTTGAGCATCTTGATGGCCACCAGGCGGTTGAGACGGTGGCACTTGGCCTTGAACACCACCGCCATGCCCCCGGTCCCGATGATCTCCAGGATCTCATAGCGGTTATCCAGCATCTTTCCTATGTATCGTTCCATAGTCGAGCGTTCCTTTCGTTCACTGCCGGCGCAGCAGCACGGCGGTCACATTGTCCGGCGCACCCTGCGCCTTCGCCAGCTCCAGCAGACGGTCCAGGCACTGGTTGTCTCCCCCGCTGCCGTGGATCTCCTGGGCCAGCTCCTGGTCCCGCACCGTGCCCGTGAGGCCGTCGGTACACAGCAGGAGGCTGTCCCCCGGTTCCAGCGAGACCCGGTAGCTGTCGCTGGATGCCGAGCGGTCGGGGCCCAGGGCCCGGGTGATGATATTGCGGTTAGGGTGGCTGCGGGCCTCCTCCTCGGTGATGCTGCCCTGCTCCACCAGCCGTTCCACCACGGAGTGATCCCGGGTGATCCGGGAGATGCCGCCTCCGGCGCGGATCAGGTAGGCCCGGCTGTCCCCCACGTTGTCCAGCAGGGCCTCCCCCTCCCGCACAACGGCGGAGACCAGGGTGGTCCCCATGCCCCTGAGGCCGTCTCCGGTGCAGGAGCGCTCGTAGACGGCGGTGTTGGCCGCCGTCACGGCAAAGGCCGTCACCTCCCGCACCTGCTCCCAGCCCATCTCCCTTTGGAGATTTGCCTTGCAGGCGCCCAGGAAGGCGTCCACCGCCAGGCGGCTGGCCAGCCGCCCTCCCCCGGGCCCGCCCATGCCGTCGCAGACCACGCAGATGGTGAACCCCGTCTCGTCGCTGACATGGACGGCGTAGGCATCCTGGTTTTCTCGCCGCACCAGGCCGATGTCCGTCATACCCCATACGTTCATCATTGTCCTTGCTCCTCTCTCCCCATGACCTTCCGCCGCAGCTGGCCGCAGCTGGCGTCGATGTCGCCGCCCAGGCTGCGCCGCACGGTGGCGGTAACTCCCTGGTTCTCCAGCCGCTGCTGGAACTGCCGCACCCGGCGGCTGGGCTTCAGCGGGCTCTCCACCACGTCGTTGAGGGGAATCAGATTGACATGCCCCGGCATTCCCCGGAGCTTTTTCACGATCAGGTCCGCCTGCCAGTCCGCGTCGTTGACGCCGTCGATCATGGCGTACTCAAAGCTGATCCGGCGTCCAGTCCTTGCAAAGTAGTCGTGGCAGGCCGCGAACAGCTCGTCCACGTCGTAGGCCCGGTTCACCGGCATGATCCGGCTGCGCGTTTCGCTGTCCGGCGCGTGGAGGGACACCGACAGGGTTAATTGCAGTTCCAGTTCTGCCAACCGGCGGATGCCGGGAACAAGGCCGCAGGTGGACAGGCTGATATGCCGCATCCCGATATTCATACCCAGCGGGTGGTTCACCAGCTCCAGGAACCGCAGGACGTTCTCCAGGTTGTCCAGGGGCTCTCCGATGCCCATGAGAACGATGTTGGAAATGGGCAGGCCGCTGTCGGCCTGGGTGAACATCACCTGCTCCGCCATCTCCCCCGCCGTCAGGTCCCGGATCTTCCCCCCCAGCGTGGAGGCGCAGAAGGCGCACCCCATGCGGCACCCCACCTGACTGGAGATGCACACGGTGTTGCCGTGGCGGTAGCGCATGACCACCGACTCGATGCAGTTGCCGTCGTGGAGCTCCCAGAGGTACTTGGCGGTGCCGTCCAGCCGGGAGACCTGCTTTTGCGCGGCGGTCAGGCCGCCCAGCCGATACGCCGCCGCCAGCTTCTCCCGCAGCGCTTTTGGTATATCGCTCATCTCCTCGAAGGAGCGGACGCCCCGGTGGAGCCAGGTGAACACCTGCTTTCCCCGGAAGGCGGGCTCCCCCATCGCTTTCAGAGCGTCCGTCAGCTCCTCCGGCGTCATGGATCGTATGTCTATTCCCATGATTTCCTCATCTTACAGATGTAAAAGCCGTCCGTACCGTGGCGCTGCGGCCAGAGGGACAGGCTTCCGTCATTTTCTTCGTTCAGTCCCGGCAGGGAGAAGCTCTCCCGGCAAAAGGCCGGATGCCCCGCCAGAAAATTCTCCGTGATCTCCCGGTTCTCCTCGGGCAGGATGGTACAGGTGGCGTACACCAGCACCCCGCCGGGCTTCACGTACCCGCCGGCGTTGTCCAGAATGGCGCTCTGGACCCCCGGCAGGCCCGCCAGAAGGGCGGGGTCCTTGTAGCGGATGTCCGGCTTCTTCCGGATGATCCCCAGCCCCGAGCAGGGCACGTCGCACAGCACCGCGTCAAAGCCCTCCCGCCACGCCTCCCGGGCCTGCCGCCCGTCCGCCAGCTCCGCACGGATGCACGCAAGGCCCAGGCGAGCCGCCCCCTTCTCAATGAGGGCCAGCTTGTGGGGGTGGATGTCGCAGGCGACGAGCTCTCCCCGGTCCTCCATGGCGATGGCGGCAGCAAAGGACTTGCCCCCCGGCGCGGCGCACACGTCCAGCACCCGGTCCCCCGGTTTCACTCCGGCGGCCAGCACCGCCGCTCTGGCGGCGGCGTCCTGGACCTGGAACCACCCCTGCTGGAAGGCGGGCATGGCCTCCAGACTCCCGCCCCCGGAGAGCAGAAAGCAGTCCGGCATCCAGGGATGGGGCGACGCCTCCCCGCCGGAGGCCGCAAGGCTCTCCAGCAGCTCCCGCGCCGTACAGCGCAGGGGATTCCTCTGGATGGTGGTGGGGACAGGCTCGTTGTCCAGGCGGAGGTACTCCTCCGCCGCCTCCTCGCCCAGCAGCTCCAGAAGGCGGTCCACCAGCCACCTGGGGTGGCTGTACCGCAGGGACAGGTACGCCCCCCGGTCCTCCGCCGGGAGCTCCGGCAGCGCAAGCTTCTCCCGGCTCAGCCGCCGGAGGACGGCGTTCACCAGCCCGGAGGCCCGGCGGTGCTTCTTCCGCTTCACCGTCTCCACGCTCTCGTCCACCGCCGCGCTGTCCGGCACCCGGTCCATAAAGAGGATCTGGTAGGCTCCCAGCCGCAGCACATCCCGGACGAAGGGCTCCAGGCTCTCAAAATCCTGGCTGCAACAGGCGTCCAGGTAGAAGTCCAGCAGCGCCCGGTTCTGGAGCACCCCATAGGTCAGCCGGGAGGCCAGCGCCGCCTCCCGGCGGTCCAGGCTGCGGCAGGCGTTTTTTAAGTTGTTGTCGGACCACGCGTCCAGACGGCGGCAGGCCGTCAGCGTCTCCAGGGCCGCTTCCCTTCCGCTCCCCATCAGCGCCGCCTCCTGCTGTCCCGTCCGGCGAAGATCAGCACATACCGCAAAAGCTGGAGCAGGCTCATCAGCAGCGCCGCCACGTAGGTCAGCGCCGCGGCGGTCAGGACCTTCCTGGCCCCCCGCCGCTCGTCCTCGTCCAGGAGATTTGCCCCCTCGATGGTCCCCAGGGCCCGGGCGGAGGCGTCGAACTCCACCGGCAGGGTCACCAGCTGGAACAGCGTCGTCAGGCCGAAGAGCACGATCCCCACCAGAAACAGGGGCTGTGAGTACAAAAACAGGCCCAGCATCAGGGCAATAAACGCAAACTGGGACCCGAATTGGGTCACCGGGATAATGGCGGAGCGAATCCGCACCGGCCCGTAGCCCATGGCGTACTGCACCGCGTGGCCCGCCTCGTGGGCGGCGACGCCCACCGCGGCCACCGTGGCGGCATTGTACACCGGCTGGGAGAGGTAGATGGTGTTGTCCCGGGGATCGTAGTGGTCCGTCAGCTTCCCGGCGCAGGGGCGGATGGCCACATCGTGGACGCCATGGGCGCGCAGGACCTCATAAGCCGCCTGCGCCCCGGTGATCCCCCGGCGGCTGCGCTCCCGGCTGTAGCGGCTGAAGCTGGAGCTGACCTTCACCTGGGCGTAGACGGTGAGGATCAGCACCGGGATCAGCAAAATCCAATAGATTGCATCGTAATAAAACGGCATAACTCTCTTCCTTATGATACCTGAATCGGGTGCCCCCGCAGATATTCCGCCGCAGTCATGCGCCTGCCTCCGTCGGCCTGGAGCTCGGTGATAACCAGCGCCTTCCCGTCCCCGCAGGCCACGGCGATGCCATCCTTATCCGCAGAGAGAATGGTCCCCGGCGATGTCTCCGAGGGCTCGCCCACGTGGGCCCGGAACACCTTCCAGCGCGTCCCGGTCACGTCGGTGGTGGCACAGGGCCAGGGGATCAGCCCCCGGACCTGGTTGACCAGCGCCCGGGCGGGCTTCGCCCAGTCCAGCGGCGACATTTCCCGGGAGAGCATGGCGGCATATTGGTACTGCGGGCCGTAGACCTGGGGCGTCCTGGGGGCCTCCCCCCGCTCCAGCAGGGCCAGCGCCTCGCTGGCGGCCTCGCCGCCCAGCGCCGCCAGGCGGTCATAGAGCTGCCCCGCGTCCTCGCCGGGGTCGATGGCGGTCCTCTTCGTCAGAAGGATGTCCCCGGCGTCCAACTCCGCCGCCATGTACTGAATGGTGACGCCGGTCTCCTTATCCCCGTTGAGCACGGCCCAGTTGATGGGCGCAGCCCCCCGGTACTGGGGCAGCAGCGAGGAGTGGACATTGATGATGGCGATCCTGGGGATGTCCAGCAGCGCCTGGGGCAGCAGCTTCCCGTAGGCCGCCACCACGATGACGTCCGGCTCTAGCGCCCGCAGCTGGGCCAGGGCCGCCTCATCCCGGCAGGATTCCGGCTGATAAACGGGGATATTCTCTGTAACGGCAAGTTCCTTTACAGGCGTTGGAACCAGCTTCATCCCCCGGTTTTTTGTTTTGTCTGGCTGGGTATAGGCCGCAACGACCTCCCACCTGTCCGCCACCAGGCGGCGCAGCACGGCCACGGCAAAGGACGGGGTCCCCATGAATACAACGCGCACGTCTACCGCGCCTCCTCTCCATGCTCCTCGTAGTACGCCTCCAGCTCCTCGTCCGAGAGGAAGTGGTCGATATGCTCCACATAGAGATGGCCGTCCAGGTGCTCGATCTCGTGGCAGAAGCAGCGGGCGGTCAGGCCCTCCCGCTCCATCTCAAACCAGTTTCCAAAGCGGTCCTGGGCCCGGATCTTCACGTAGCTGGGACGGGTGACCATGCCCCACTTGCCGGGAACGCTGAGGCACCCCTCGGGGGCCGTCTGCTCCCCGGACTGCTCCAGGACCTCCGGATTGACCAGCTCGAGCATCTGCTCATCGTCGTCGAGAACGATCACCGCCCGGCGAAGAATGCCCACCTGCGGAGCCGCCAGCCCGGCCCCCTGCGCCTCCCCCAGGGTCTCCCGCATGTCGTCCAGGAGATCGTGGAGCCGCCGGTTGAAGTCCGTCACCTGACGGCACTTCTTCCGCAGGCGGGCGTCCCCCTGGGTGATGATTCTTCTGATTGCCATCTATTATGTCCTCCTTGAAACAGGATTAGTCTTTTTGAATGAAAAAAAGTCGAAATCAACGCCGACGGCCCTTCCTTGGCCGAGAAATCAGTCCTCCGCGTTACAGTCCACAAAGAGGTTCAGGCCCCGGTTTTCCTTTTTCTGGTGGAAGGCCCGGACGTAGTAGGCGAGCAGCTCCCGGGTGGTGTGGTCGTTCTTTCCGATCCAGAACACACGGTAGCGGAAGCGGTTGTTCACCTTCACCACAGGCGCAGAAGCCGGTCCCAGGATCTCCACGTTCATGTTGGCGGCGGTGGGATAGCGCAGTCCGCCGCGCATCGCCTCCCGCAGCTGCGCGGCGGCGCGGAGTACCGCCCCCTCCTCCACGCCGGAGACGGTCAGGGTGAACACGTCTGCAAAGGGCGGATACCGGCGCGCCCGCCGGATGCGGATCTCCCCGGCATAGAAGCTGTTGTAGTCCTGGGCGGCGGCGCTGGTGATGACCTCGTTGCCGGGGGTAAAGGTCTGGATCACCGCCCGCCCGTCCTTGCTGCCTCGTCCGGCCCGACCCACCACCTGGGTGAGCAGGCTGAAGGTCCGCTCGGCGGCGTGGTAGTTGTCGATGTATAGCCCAAGGTCCGCCGCCACCACGCCCACCAGGGTCACATTCTCAAAATCCAGCCCCTTGGCCACCATCTGGGTGCCCAAAAGGATGGGGATCTTCTCTTTCTCGAATTTCTCCAGCAGCGCCTCGTGGTTGCCGGACACCGTGTCCGCGTCCATCCGCAGGACCCCGGCCTGGGGGAAGCGCTCCCGGAGCTCCTCCTCCACCTTCTGGGTGCCCGCGCCCACCTGCTTCATCAGGCCGCCGCACTCCGGGCACCGCCCGGGCGCACGCTCGGAGTGCCCGCAGTAGTGGCACATCAGCCGCCCGTTGGCGCTGTGGAAGGTCAGCGGCACGCTGCACCTGGGACACTCGGGGACCTCGCCGCACTCGCCGCACAGCAGCATCCGGCTGTTCCCCCGGCGGTTGAGGAACAAAATGGTCTGTTCCCCCCGCTGCAAATTGGCCTCCAGCTCCCGGCAGAGGGGGGCGCTGAGCATACCGGCATTCCCCGCCCGGACCTCCTCCCGCATATCGGCAATCACCACCCTGGGCAGCGGCTGCCGGTTGAACCGGGAGCGGAGGAGCAGCTTTTTATATACGCCCTTCTGGGCCTGGAACGTGGTCTCCACCGACGGCGTGGCGGACCCCAGCACCAGCACGGCTCCCTGCTGGGAGCAGAGGAATTTCGCCACGTCCCTGGCGTGATACCGGGGCGGATTCTCGGACTGGTAGCTGCTCTCGTGCTCCTCGTCCAGGATGATCATGCCCAGGTCCTCCAGCGGCGCAAACGCCGCACTGCGGGTCCCCAGGACAATGTCCACCTCGCCCCGCCGGATCCGCTTCCACTGGTCGTAGCGCTCCGTCATGCGCAGGCCGCTGTGGAGCATCACCACCCGGTCGCCGAAGTACGCCGTGAATTTCGCCATCATCTGGGGCGTCAGGGCGATCTCCGGCACCAGGATCATTCCCCGCTTGCCGCGGCGGACCACCTCCTGCAAAAGCCGGATATACACCAGCGTCTTCCCGCTGCCGGTGACGCCGTAGAGCAGCGTACAGGACGCCTCCCCCCGGTCCAGCTCCTCCAGGACGCCGTCGTAGGCCGCCTGCTGTTCCTCTGTCAGCAAGATGGGTGCCCCGTCCGCCTCTCCCGGCACGGGCACCCGTAAAACCTCGATTTTTGTAAACGCCACCAGCCCGCTCTTCTCCAGGCCCCGCAGCATCTGCATGGAGGCGCCTGTGAAATAGCAGATGTCGCTTGAGAGGACGCTTCTGGCGCTGCACAGGAGCTTGATGACCTCGTAGCGCATGGGCGCAGAGCGCCGCTTGGGCTCCACGGCGGCCATCGCCTCCTCTGCCGATACCGCCAGGGAGACCCGCTGGACCTGCTTGTCGGCGACCCGTCTGCCCGCGGTGGCATCGACCGTGAGAAGGCCGCGCCGCTGTAGCTCCCGGACCACCGCTCCCACGCCCTCGCCGCAGGACAGGCGCAGCGTCTCCGTCTCCGCGCTGCCGCCATGGGCACACAGCGCCTCCAGGACCCGGGTCTCTTTCTCGTTCGCACCGGATTCCAGGGCCGTCCCCCGGTCCACCGCCAGGGTACAGACCTCCCGGAGGCGATACCACAGCCCAGCGGGCAGCAAGGCCTTCACCGCGCTATAGAGCGTACAGAAGTACCGCTCCCGCAGCCAGAGGGCCAGCTTGATCTGCTGGGGACTCAGAACGCTCTCGCTGTCCAGCACCTCGCCGATCGCCTTCAGGTCCTCCCGCTTGCTGTCCCTCACCACGGCCAGGACGAAGCCCTCGCTGGTCCTGTTCCCCCTTCCGAAGGGAACCGTCACCCGCACGCCGGGGCGGACCCCCGCCAGCAGCTTCGCCGGAATCAGGTAGTCGTATGGCTTATCAATGGAATAGGTAGCCGCGCTGACAGCCACCCGGGCAATATTGGCCTGCTCCACGGGCTCCCCCCCTTTCGCGCAGAAAGCGGCCCAGCCGCTCTCTGTGACGTTACTCTACGTCCTTGATCTCGATGTCCGCCGCAGCGACGGAGATATTGCCGTTCGCCACCTCGTTGATAGCCAGGGTCACGGGCTTCACATCGGTCTTCTCCCCCATGTCCTCGGCCCCCTGGGCGATCTGGCGGGCCCGGCGGGCCACCACGTTCACCAGCAGGTAGCGGTTGGGCACATTGGCTGTCAGCTTGTTCATTGCGGGATAGAGCATCATAGTAACATCATTCCTTTTTGATAGATTTGAAATAGTTATGGTTTGGGAAAGCTCCTCAGATAAACGATATTCCCGTCCGGGTCGGCAAAGCGCATGTTCACCGCCCCCCAGGGGCGGACGGTGGGCGCTTCGATGATCTCCGCGCCTAAGGATACTACCCTCTGGTATTCTTTGTCAATATCATCCACCGTAAACGCCAGGCACATATTTTGTCGGCCAGGTTCCCGTTTTTGTCCGTCATTGAAAACGGTCAGCATGGTTTCCTCGGCGATGATCGTCTGATGCACCGCGTCATCGCTGTCGTTTTCGACCTCCAGCAGCTTCTTATAGAAATCCGCCAGCCGGATCACATCACTGGTCAGAATGCTGACCTCGCCAAGCCTCATAACGCCTGCTCCTACTGGTCAATCAGCGCGATCCTCTCGTCCGGGCGGCAGTGCTCCGCCTGGATGATGGCCTGGATCTCCCGCACGGCGTGGTCCACGGTGTCGTTGATGACGAAATAGTCGAAGTCCTTGGCGGCGGCAAACTCCTCCCTGCCCCGGGCCAGGCGGGACTTTACCTTCTCCATGTCCTCGGTGCCCCGGCCGATGAGCCGCCGCTCCAGCTCCGCCCAGCTGGGCGGAGCCACGTAGATCCGCACCGTCTCAGGGCGCTTGCGCTTCACCTGGTCCGCACCCTGGATCTCGATGTCCAGCAGCACGTCCCGGCCCTGCTCCATGGCCTTGTCTACATAGAGCTGCGGGGTGCCGTAGCGGTTGCCCACGAACTGGGCGTGCTCCAAAAACTGGTCCTCCTCGATCCACTTCTCAAACTGCTCCATGGACAGGAAGTGGTAGTGCCTCCCGTCCTCCTCCCCCGGCCGGGGAGCGCGGGTGGTGGCAGATACGGAGAAGTACAGCGACGGGTCGCTGGCCAGCAGCCGCGCTACCACCGTGCCCTTCCCTACGCCGGAGGGACCGCAGATAATGAAGGTCTTGCCTCGTCTCACACAGCATTCTCCTTTCCAATCGAATGTTGGGCTCCGCCCAAACCTGCCAGGGCTCCGCCCTGGACCTGCCACCTTTGAAAAGGTGGACGAAACTTCTGTTTTCGCTTCGAGCCGGTTATCGGGGCTATGCGTCCTCCTCCAGCACCGTCGGGTCCACCCCGAACCGGGGAGCCAGCTTCTCCACCGGCAGGCCGGAGAGGATCACATGGTCGCTGTCCATCACCAGCACCGCCGCCGTCTTGCGCCCGAAGGTGGCGTCGATGAGCATACTCCGCTCCCGGGCCTCCGAGATCATCCGCTTCACCGGCGCAGAGTCCGGCCCCACCACGGCGATCAGCCGTCTGGCGGATACCAGCCCGCCGTAGCCGATGCTCACCAGCTCGTTTTCCTTACTCAATATTCTGCACCTGCTCCCGGATTTTCTCCACCTCGGCCTTCAGGTCCACTACGCACCGGGCAATCTGTACGTCGTTGCACTTCGAGCCGATGGTATTGGACTCCCGGTTGACCTCCTGGATCAGGAAGTCCAGCTTTCTTCCCACGGGTTCGCCCCCCGAGAGCATCTCGCGCAGCTGGCTCAAGTGGCTGCGCAGGCGCACCGTCTCCTCGTCCACCGCCACCTTGTCGGCGAAGATGGCCGCCTCGGTGAGGATCCGGTTCTCGTCCACGGCGGCGCTCTGGAGCACCTCCTGCATCCGGTTCATCAGCTTCTCCCGGTACTCCGCCACCGTCTGGGGGGAGCGCTCCTCCACCCGGGCCGTCAGGCCCTCGATGGTCTCCAGGCGGCCCAGGATGTCCTCGGCCAGCTTCTCCCCCTCCTGTTGCCGCATGGCGGCGTGGGCCTCCAGGGCCTCCTCCGTCACGGCGCACAGGTCGGCGGAGATGGACTCCAGGTTCTCCTCCGCCTTCGTCAGCGTCAGCACATCCGGCAGGCGGGCCAGGTCCGTCGCGTAGCAGCTCTCCCGGACCCACCGGCCGCCTCCCAGCTCGTAAATTTTCTGCATGGCGCTGAGGTAGCTCTTCACCAGGGCCTCGTTGACGGTCACCACCGACTCCTCGGCCCCCAACGCCTCCACCGTAACGAAGATGTCCACCTTGCCCCGGCTGGTGCTCTTCTGCACCAGCGCCTTGATTGCATCCTCGGCAAAGATGTACGCCCGGGGCAGCTTCACCGAGCAGTCCAGATAGCGGTTGTTGACGCTGCGGACCTCCACCGTGATGTCCCGCCCGCCGATGGTCCGCCGGGCCCGGCCGTAGCCGGTCATGCTCTTAACCAATGTTTCTCTCCCCCTTAAAAAAGAATCAGCACCAGAAGAACCGCATCCCGCCGCAGCCGCACAGGTTGCACATCAGGTATGCGCACGCCAGCCGCCCGCATATGTTGTTCCCGCTGCATCCGGAGGTGAATACCTCGTAGTCCTCCGGGCGGTAGCCCGCCTGGTTGTTCTCCACAAAATTCAGCTTCTGCCGGTACTCCAGGTTCCCCGGGTCCATCTGGCAGGCCGTCTGGTAGTACCGCCGCGCCTCGTCCACCCAGCCCCGCCGGTAGCAGATGGTCCCCATGAGGAAGTTCCACTCCCCGTCGTGGTCCGTCATCCGCTCCAGAAGCTGCTCCGCCATCCCCAGGTCGTTGCGGTTGATGGCCATGCGCACCTGCTGGAAGGCGGGATTGCCCGTCCTCTCCTGCCAGCCATACTGATAGCCGCCGTAGCCCTGCTGGGCGTACCCGCCATAGCTCTGCTGGGCGTGGGAGCCGGAACCGCCGGTCCGCCCGCCTCGTTCATTCTGGATCTGGTCGTAGGCCACGTTGATCTCCTGCATCCGCTCCTGAGCATCGTCGGCCAGAGGGCTGTCGTGGTAGTTGTCCGGGTGGTACTTGCGGACCATCTCGCGGTACGCCCTCTTGACCTCCTCGTCAGTGGCGGCAGGGGAAATATTCAAGACTTTGTACGGATCGGTCATACCTGCTCCTTATTTCTACGGATGATACGAAAGGCCATATCATTCGCTTGAAATGTTCCCTCCAGAACGGCCCTCCCCACCAGGAAGAGCCCCTCATAAACCGTGGCGCGGATCACACCGCTCCATGCGCCGAAGTCCCACAGCTCGAACGCCGCCGCCATGAGGCGGATGGAGTGGTCCAGGGAGATCACCAGGCTCTCCCGCGCCTCCTCTGTCAGCTCCCCCCTCTCCAGGGAGAAGCGGTAAATCAACGGATTGTAGCTGCCGGAGTCGAAGTCCTCCGCCAGATCGTCGGCGGCATCCACCAGGTAGATCCACCGCCCCAGGTGGTAGAGGAACTGCTCCAGCACCCGGCGTTTCACCGGGTCCTCCGCCTCCGCCGCCGCGGCGGCCAGCAGCCGGGCAAAGGCGTCCGCCGGGCGGTCCAGGGAGGGACACCGCGCCTCCTCCAGCTCCCGCAAGCGCGCCAGCTGCCGCTGGACGGTCTCGTCAAACGCCGGTCGCCGCTCCCGCGCCCGGCGGTAGGCGCCCCTCAGCGCCAAGGAGGCCGCCCGGGCCTTCGCCTTCCCGCCGCCGGGATCGGACAGCGCGTCCTCCGCCTGCCACCGGGAGAGGATCACGCTCTCGTCCGCGGCCAGCTCCAGGGCCCGGTTCGCCGGGAAGCAGTCCCGCCCAGCGACGGGATGGGCGACGCAGCGGCGGTGGAGCAGTCCCCCCTCCGCCTCCTCCGGCCACAGCAGGATCGCCAGGAACGTAAAATCATAGTTGAGTATCATTTTCGCCGCCGGGCCGTACCGCTCCCCCAGGGCGCGGCAGAGGCCGCAGTAGACCCCGCCGAAGCGCTTCCGGTCCTCCTCTGTCAGGCGGGATATGGAGGGCCTCACATAGCCGAACACCCTGCCGCCTACAGCTTTCTGGTGATCCGGTAGGAGATGCCCGCCCTCCGCTTCGCCAGGCGGTCGCAGAGCACCGCCGCCGCCAGGCCCAGCAGGAAGCCCGCCCCGCCGCAGAGATACCGCAGCGGCTCCGACAGCCCTGCGGGCAGCAGGTAGCCCAGCAGGAAGAGGACCACCGGCAGGCCGTACACCAGCGCCGCAATGCCCAGCACCCGGTTGTCGCTGTATACCTCCACCCGGTCTCCGAGCTCCACGGGGATCTCACTGAGCGCCCGGATCACCACATCGGGAGTCCGCCCCGCACACCGGCCGCATCCATCGCAGCTGTGGCCGCAGGCAGTCTGCCGCGCAATGGTCAGCTCCACCGGGCCCCCGGCAGGACCGGGGAGGGCGGTTACGGTTGCAATCTGTGTCATCCAAGCCCCTCCTAGCGGGAAATGATCTTTCCGGTGACACTGTAGGTTCCCACGGCGCCCACCTCCGTGAAGCCGTCCACAAGGACGTTGGCGGGGGCCTTCGTGGTCCCGTCCGAAGCGATCTCCGTCAGGTCCACCACAATGCGGATGTCCTCCTCCGTCACCCGTTCCAGGTCCTCGGCGGGACCCCGCAGCACCACGTCCACGGAGGACGTCATCGGATCAAAGCTCTGGGTCCCGCTCAGGCCCACGGCGCTGATGTCGCTGACCGTAAAGCTCTTCGTCGCCAGGTCCTGGAACTTGATGGAGAGGTTGGTGGTGGTGTAGTTGCTGATGTTCTCACATCCGGCCGGGATCTTGATCTCCAGCGGATTCTCCTCCATGTCGCCCAGGTAGGTGCTCAGGTCTACCTCCCCCAGAACGATCTCGTCCAGGGTCTCCAGGCTCAGGGGGTCTCCCGCCACCGTGATGGTTTCGTGACTGAGCTCCCACTTGACATTGGACAGCCGGGAACCGGCAGACTCCTTGAACTTCACCACCAGCTTCAGCTCCTTGGCCATATTGATGGGTACTGTGACATGGACCCGGGAGTCGGAGACCCGGATGTCCTCGTCCTCCACCACGTTGCCCTCGCTGTCCAGCAGATCATAGGCAAACTCCTGCTGGATCGTCCCCTTGGCCTCGGTAATATTCACCACCACCCGGGCGGAGGCCACCCGGTCCACGTGGGACTGGAGACCGCTGACGGTCAGCACCGACGGCTCTGTCACCACGCCCACAGACATATACACATAGGGATCCGCCACCTCGCCGACCACCGTGGGGACGACGGGGATCTCCTTGGAGTAGAGGCTGGTGATCCGCACGCTGACGGAGGACCGGGAGCGCCGCTCCACGGTGATGTCGCTGCTGTTGACATCGTCGGGGTACTGGAGGGTATAGGTCAGGCTGTAGGGGCCTGCGGCGCTGATGTTGGTCAGGTTCACCTGGGCCCGGATGTCGCCGGAGCGCAGCCCGGAGATCACCGCCCGGGGACCGCTGAGTTTCAGATCCACTGTAGCGTCCATGCCCTCGGCCAGCATCAGCCCCCGGCTGGGCAGGCTGTCCTCCGCACCAATGAAGTCCACGGGCACATTTCTGAACTCGTTGGACATGGTGTTATCGTCCACGTAGAGCCAGAAGACAATCGCCAGCAGGAGACTCAGCACCACGTATAGGATCTTGTTGCCCTTCTCACTCATCCGCTTTTTCACCGTCCTTTTTCTCCTTGACCAGCAGGCCCTTGAGGCCCTTGCGCTTTTTCCCGCTCTCCTCGCTCTCCTCCGGCTGGGGCAGCAGCTCGTTGCGCAGCAGCTGCTCCAGGGTCTCGGTCATGAGGTGCCGCTTGAGCATCCCCCCCACGGCCACGGAGATAGAGCCTGTCTCCTCCGAGACCAGCACCACCACCGCATCGGCGTTCTCGCTCATGCCGATCCCCGCCCGGTGGCGCATCCCCAGGTCGCGGCTGAGGTTCACGTTCTTACTCAGCGGGAGCATACACCCCGCGCCCAGGACCCGGCCCTCCCGGATCAGCACAGCCCCGTCGTGCATGGGCGCTTTGACGAAGAAAATGTTTTTCAGCAGCTCGGAGGACACCTCTGCATCCAGCCGGGTGCCGCTGCGCAAGTGCTCGTCCAACTGGTTTTTCCGCTCAAAGACGATCAGTGCGCCGGTGCGGGATTTGCTCATATCGCCGCAGGCCGACACCGTCTCGCTGATGGCCTTCTCAATAATGTGTCGGTCCACCTCCGGCTTAGAGAAGAGCTGGAGGAACGGCAGGCGGCTGCTGCCCACCTGCTCCAACCCCCGGCGGATCTCCGGCTGGAAGAGGACGATCAGCGCTACGATGCCCCACTGCAGCACGATATGGCTGAGCACATAATTGAAGGCCCGCAGCCGTCCCGCCGACAGCCACAGGGCGACCACCACCACCAGTACGCCCTTGATGAGCCGGGAGGAGTTGGTTTTCCGCACCAGCAGCAGCAGGCGGTAGATCAGATAGGCGATGATCAGAATGTCCAGCACATCCCAGAATTGCAGGGACAGGGCGAAATTGGCGATACGAGAGGGCAGATTTTGCAGCACTTCCATCAAGTCAACCATGGCGTTCCTCCGTTGAAAAAGAATCCCATAAGTAAGTTTCATTTTACTCTAAACCGAGGAAAAATGCAACAAATTATCGCCCGGATTTTTCCCAAAAAATCCGACATCCGGACTATTCTCATTTTTTGTGCGCAAAAACATGGAAAACCGGGCTATAACCCGGTCTCCCAGAAACATTTATCGGAAAACATTCATAAAAAGTTTATATGGAAGCCCGCCATGCTTTCGGCCCTTCCAGCCCACTCACACCATTCTCCCCTTCTGAACAACCCGCCGTTACCGTGCGGAAACGCCAGACCAGAAGCGGCTTACAGAGCGCGTTAAAGTTCTTTTTGGTACTTTTTCTTTCAAGAAAAAGTATCAAGCATCCGCAGCACCGCCTCGGCCTCCTCCGGCGTGTTGAAAACCGACGCGGAGAAGCGCATCGTCCCTGTTTCCTCCGTCCCGACGGTCCGGTGGGCCAGCGGTGCGCAGTGGAGCCCCGCCCGCACGGCCACGTCCTGCTCGGCCAGCCGGTCCGCCAGAGTCTCCGGCGCAGTGTGCAGGGGCAGAACACTCAGCACCGAGCTCTCCCCCCGAGGGTCCGCAAAGATCTGGTAGTCCGGCCGCCCACGCAGCCCGTCGGCCAGGACGCGGATGACCCGGCTCTCCCGCCGCCGGACCTCCTCCAAGCCCAGAGCGCGGACAAACTGGATTCCCGCCAGCAGTCCCGCCGCACCATGGATGTTCTGGGTGCCCGCCTCCAGCCTATCCGGCAAAAAATCCGGCATCTCCTGCTGCCGGGAGAGACTGCCGGTGCCGCCCTCCATGACCGGCGAGGGCACCTGTCCCTCACCACATAGCAGCAGCCCCGTACCCTGGGGACCATAGAGCCCCTTGTGTCCCGGCATGGCCACATAGGCCGCGCCCCAGCGGCCCAGGCTCACCGATTGGATCCCGGCGGACTGGGAGGCATCCACGATCAGCGGTATCCCCCGCTTCCGGCAGACGTCCGCGATCTCGTCCATGGGCAGCGTATAGCCGAAGACGTTAGAGGTGTGGGTACAGATCACCGCCTTTACCTCCCGGTCCACCGCCCGACGGAAGCCCTCCACCATCTGCCCCCGGTCAAAGAGCTTCCCGTTGACGATCCGGCAGGACACGTTCCCGATGGCCCGCAGGGGCCGGGTGACGGCGTTGTGCTCATAGCCGGAGATGACCACCGTGTCCCCCGGCGACACCAGACTGCGGATGGCAATATTCAGAGCGTGGGTGGCGTTGCTGGTGAGGATGACGTTCTCCGGTTGGGGAACATCGAAGAACTCCGCCGCCTCCATCCGGCAGCGCAGCATCAGATCCGCCGCCAGGCGGGCGGCTGGGTGGTCTCCCCGTCCGGGGGTGGTCATAGTCCGGATTGCGTCCGCCGATGCCGCCGGCACGGTGTCCGGTTTTTGCAGCGTAGTCGCCGCACTGTCAAAATAGATCATCGCGCTTCCTCCGATTAAAGGACGGGCCGGCCTCCCCGCCGCGCTTGGCAGCGGGTCAGGACGGCCCTCCTGTTATGATATAGTGATCTCGCTGAAGCCTTCATCGCCCTCCGCACGAAACACACGCATCGGCGCAAGGCCCTCACTCCGCAGCCGCTCCATAGCGAGAGGGAGACTCCCCTCGCCGATCCGGACCGCATAGCTGCACCCTCTGTCGGTCAGACCCATCGGTGGACGGAAGAAGCGGGCAGTGATCCCAGCCCGCTCCAGAGTGCGGCTCATACGCTGGGCATGGGTGATCGAGCGGCTCAGCAACAGATAGTATGGCAATGATACCGCCTCCCGAGACTACTATATGCTGCGGAGGGGGGAAGGGTTCCGGCCCTTCCCCCCTCTTCGGCCGCCTCCGGCGGCGGGGGTATTTCGCGCCCGGCGCGAGTTCCTTTTTCCACGTGGAAAAAGGAACCAAAAAGACGCCCGCCTTGCAGGCGGGGCGGCTGATAATGGTTCCTTTTTTTCGCCCGCGGCACGGTCTGGCCGGGCGGTCTTGCTGCGGTCCGCTTCCGGGGCGAAGCGTCTCCTTTGGCGTGCAGCCCTATCAATAAACCCCTCCTGGGGGGCAGGAGGGGGCGATAGATGCAGCGGAAATTTTGTGCTTGTCGTGGATTCTTCTTTTGTGGGGAGAGGGGGCTACTCGCTAAACAACAGGGCGATGGCTTGGGCGGACATGCCGGAGCCGTCGCCGGTGAAGCCCAGGCGCTCCTCGGTGGTGGCCTTGACGCTCACCTGGTCCACGGAGATTTCCAGGTCCTGGGCGATATTCTGGCGCATCTGCTGGATATAGGGCGCGATTCTGGGCTTCTGCGCCACTAAGGTTGCATCCACGTTGCCGATGGTAAAGCGGTGACGGGCAAGCTCCCTCCCTACCTGTTGCAGCAGAACACGGCTGTCCGCGCCGCGGTAGCGCTCGTCCGTATCGGGGAACAGTCCGCCGATGTCCCCCAGGGCCGCCGCGCCCAGCAGCGCGTCCATGAGGGCGTGGAGCAGCACGTCCGCGTCGGAGTGTCCCAGCAGGCCCTTCTCCCAGGGGATGGTCACGCCGCCCAGAATCAACGGGCGGCCCTCCGTCAGCCGGTGGACGTCGTAGCCCTGCCCGATCCGCGGGACGCTCATGGCTGTACCTCCCTGCTGTGCAAAAGCTCTGACGCCAGGAGCAGATCCTCCGGGGTGGTGATCTTGATGTTCTCGGGAGCGCCATCTGTCAGGAAAATCTCTTTGCCCAGCAGCTCCACGGCAGAGCAGTCGTCCGTCACGGATTCCCCAAAGGCCCGGGCGTTTTCCAGCGCCGCGCGAAACAGGGCGGCGTCAAAAACCTGGGGCGTCTGTATCGCCCGCAGCTCCTCCCGGGGCGGCGTGCTCACCACCTTACCCTCCCGGACCACCTTGATCGTGTCCTTGACCGGTATGGCGGGGGCGGCGGCGTTGGTGCGGTGGGCCAGGGCGATGGTGCGGTCGATCAACTCCGGCGTCACCATGGGGCGCGCCCCGTCGTGGACCGCCAGGAACGCCGCCTCCCGGCGGCACTCAAGGGAGGCCAGGTACACCGACTCAAGCCGGCTCTCCCCGCCCCGGACGATCTTGGCGGGCTTTGTAACGCCGTAGATTTTGCACAGGTCGCCGATGGCGATCAGGTCCTCCTCCCGGGCGGCGATCACGATCTCGTCCACCAGTTCCGCCTCGTTGATGGCCTGCAAGGTGCGGGCCAGGACGGGAACGCCGTCGATCGGGGCCATCAGCTTATTTTCGCCCCCCATGCGGCTGGAGGAGCCTGCGGCGGCTACGATGATGCTGCAATAGGGGTGCTCTCCCCTTCCCTTTCGATGAAACAATCTGGAAAACAGCTTCTTCACTCCTCTGAGCCCCCCACAACTGCTTGATCGACCTGGTGCTCCAGGTCGTCGTACTTCTCTCCGGTGGACAGCGCCACCTCGGAGATCAGGATGTGCTTCGCCGTGCGCAGCATCTTTCGCTCCCCGGTGGACAGGCCCCGCTCGCTCTCCCGGTGGAGCAGCCCCTTAATGACCCGGGCCACCTCGTACAGGTCGCCGCTCTTCAATTTCTGCATGTTCTCCCGGTATCGCTGGTTCCAGCTGCCCGTGAACCGCTCCACCTCCAGATTGGCCAGGTCCCCCATCAGCTTCTGCACGCGGCTCAGATCCCATATGCTGCGCAGCCCCGAGGTGCCTGCGGCGGCGGTTGGAATTTTCAGGGTCAATCCGCCTACAGGCATACGAAACACATAGTAATCCTGCTTCGCTCCCGCCACCGTTTCTGTCACAATTGCATCAATGATTCCCGCTCCGTGCATGGGATGGGCAACCTTGTCCCCTATGCAAAACATATTCCGACCGCCTCCTTTTCATACGTTGTCGTTCCAATTTCCGGCTATTTTACATCTTATTTTTAGTTTACACCGCTTTTTGGAAAATTTCAAGGAAAAAATGCGAAAATGGTACAAATTATCCCTTTGACCCCGAATCAGAGGACATATGGCAGGGACCGCCCGCCGGGTCGGCCCGTGAATGCGCCCTCCGCGACGGCGGGAACGCCGTTCACAAACACCCAGTCCATCCCCTCCGACAGCTGGTCCGGATGCTGCCAGGTGCCCGTCTCGTGGACCCGCGCCGGGTCGAACAGGCACAGATCCGCATCCGCCCCGGGTTCTATGCGGCCCTTTCCAGCCAGCCGGAACCGCTCCGCGGGCTGGCGGGTGAGCTTGCGGACCGCCTCCGGCAGCGCCAGGACGCCCCGCTCCCTCACGTAGCGCTCCAGCAGGCGCGGAAAAGCCCCGTAGACCCTGGGATGGGCAAGCCCATCCGGGTAGGTGGCATCGGAGATGACCCCGGAAAACGGGGCGCGGAGGATGGCCTCGATGTCCGCCTCGTCCGCGATGAAGTCGATCATGGACACGGTGCACCTCTCCGCCGCCAAGAGGTCGAAGAGCGCGTCATAGGGGTCCTTCCCTTGCTTTTCCGCGATTTCGGCGATGGATTTTCCCTCAAAGGCGGCGTGCTCCGGCAGGCGGAGGGACGCCGCCCGGATGTTCTCGAAGCCCACCAGGAGGACGATGTTCTCAAAGTCCGAATCCCGCTCCATGCGGCGGCGCATCCGATTTCGCTCCTCCTGACTTTCCAGGGCGGCCGTCAGCGCCTCCAGGCCCCCCGCCTGGACCTCCGGCGGCAGGATGTGGATGAGCTGGGTGGACCCGGCGGGATAGGGGTAGACATCACACATGACGTCCAGTCCCTCCCCCCTGGCCCGGGCGAGCATGTCCAGCATCTCCGGCGCCGCCCTCCGCCAGTTCCGCCGCCCGATGGCCTTCAGGTGGCTGATCTCCACCGGGGTCTCCAGCGCCCGGGCCACCTCCAGCATCTCCTCCAGGGCTTTCACCACGCCGTCCCCCTCCTGGCGCATGTGGACCGTGATCACCCGCCCGCTCCGCCGCAGCGGTGCCAGGGCCCGGATGAGCTGGGGCGTGGTGTAGAAGCACTCCGGGGCATAGCCCAGCCCCAGGGAGACCCCCAGCGCGCCGTCGGAGAGCGCCCGCTCCAGCATCGAGTGGATCTGCCGGTACTCCCCGTCCGTCAGTTCCCCCTCCCGGAAACCTGCGGCACAGGCCCTGAGCGTTCCCATGCCCACCAGCATCCCGGTGTTCAGCGGCGTCCCCGTCCGGTCCACCTCGGCGCGGTAGTCCGCCAGGGAGGCAAAATCCCTCTCCAGCCTGCCGGTGATGGGGGCCAGGTAGTCCAGCACCGCCTCCCGGTGGGGACCGGACACCGGGGCGATGGACAGACCGCAGTTGCCGTTGATGACCGTGGTCAGCCCCTGGGCCAGCTCCGCCCGCCCGAAGCCGGGCCGGAACAGGGCGGCATCCGCGTGGCGGTGGATGTCGATGAACCCGGGGGTCAGCGTCCGGCCCCTGCCGTCGATGGTATGGGCGCTCTCCCCGGTGAGGGCGGGACCCACGGCGGCAATTTTGCCTCCGATGGTGGCCACATTACCGGGAAACGCCTCCTGTCCGGAGCCGTCCAGGATTTGTACGTTTTTGATCAGATAGTCAAACATAAAAGCAGCACCTCTTATTCTCTGCATACAGAGGGAGGCGGTCCGACGGACCGCCTCCTTGCAAAATCTTTCATCGATCAATCTTCCTCGTAGGCCAGATCCGTCGTGGGATTCTTGGGCGGGAAGATTTTGGAGAACACCAGGAAGAAGATCAGCGCCACCACCAGTCCGGGGATGATGGGCTGGCTGAGCTTCACGCCGAACAGCACGCCCTTGGACACCTGCTCCAGGTAGACCACCACGATCGTATCGGAGATCAGCGCCGCGATGGTGCCCGCCGTGGAAGCGCCCTTCCAGTAGTGGCCCAGCACGTAGGGGAAGAACGCGCCCGCCGCCCGGAGGGTGAAGCAGAACATCAGCAGGGAGACGATGCTGCCGGTGTTGAACAGGGCCACGAACATGGCCGCCACGCCGCAGATGGCCATGGTGATCTGGGTGACCCGCATGACCTCCTTACTGGAGGCCTTGGGGTTGATGACGGTGTGGTAGATGTCGTTGGCAAAGATGGAGCCCGCCCCCAGCAGGTCGGAGTCGGAGGAGGACATGGTGGCGGAGATGATGCCCGCGAAGAGCAGGCCGCAGATGATGGAGGGCATGACCTTCACCGCCAGCACCGGCAGGGCGTAGCGGGCGCCCACGTCGGCAAACTCCGCAGCGCTGAAGGTGCCCATGTTGAGGAGGGCCAGGGTGATGATGCCCAGCACAGCGGGGATAAAGGCGTAGATGAAGTTCACCAGGGCGGCCAGGATGGAGCCCTGCCGCGCGGCCTTGCCGTCACGGGCGGCGTAGTAGCGGGAGACCGCCTCCTGGCCCACCGTGAAGGTTGCCACATACATGATGATCAGCGAGATCACCGCCGTGGGGCTGTAGCCCTTGAACATATCGAAGGTCTCGGCGGGCACGTTGGCCGTCACATTGCTCCAGCCGCCCGCCGTATTCAGGGCGAAGGGGACGGCAATGATCATGCCGATGACGATGAGGAACACCTGGACGAAGTCCGTCAGGGTGACGCTCCACAGTCCGCCCATGATGGAATAAATGGTGACCACCACCGCCACCACCAGCACGGCGGTCTTATAGCTGATGCCCAGCATGGTGGAGAGGATGACGGCGGAGGCGATGAACTGGCTGGCCGTCGCGCCAATGAGGGGCAGGAGCATAATAACGGCGGTCACGAGGCCCGCGCTCTTGCCGTAGCGGCGGCGGAAATACTCAGGGACGGTCTTGACCTCGGCGGCCCGGAACTTGGGGGCCAGGAAGGTCAATATCACGAAAGCGCAGCCCATGGTGATGATGTACCAGGCGGCGGAGAGGCCGTGGCTCTCCATACCCTGCTGCACCACGCCCAGGGAGCTGCCGCCGCCGATCTCCGTGGCGGCCAGGGTGCCCGCCATCAGGAAGGGCCCCAGGCGGCGTCCGGCCACCATGAAATCCGTATTGGAGGTGATCTTTGTCGAGGAATACCAGCCGATGAAGAGCATGACCAGCAGGTAAATGACGACGATGGCTGTGACAACGAAATTGACTTGCATAAACTCTCTCTCCTTTTCTCAACACTGAACGTTAGGGTTCTGCCGGGGGACCTCCCTCCTTTCCTAAGCTGTGCCCAGCATACCATATTTTTCCGGCGGTGTAAAGCGTTTCTTGAAAAAACCTCCAAGAGAAAAGCCGCTTCCCCTCTATATTTTAGTTAATTTTTATGTACCCCTTCCCAATCCGGTGCGGCGGTGGTATAATGGGGCAGAAAACGAACAGGAGGATACCCGCTATGATTCTGACCCAGGAGAGAAAAGACGAAATGCTCGCCCTGACCTGCGCCCTGGTCTCCCAGCAGAGCTATTCCGGTCACGAGGACGGTGCGGCGGAAGAGCTGATGCGCTATCTGACCGCCGGCGGCTTCGACTACGTGGAGACGGACCGGTACGGAAACGTCACCGGTCGGCTCAGGGGCCCCCGGCCCGGCCCGAGGGTCCTCTTCGACGGACATCTGGACACGGTCCCTGTGGCGAATCCCGCTGCGTGGAAGCATCCGCCCTTCGCGCCGGAGGTGTCGGAGGGGCGGCTCTACGGGCGGGGGACCAGCGACATGAAGGGGGCGGTGGCCGCTTTCACCGCCGCGGCCAAATTCTTCGCCCAGGACCACGATTTCCCCGGGGAGATCTGGGTGGCCGGGGTGGTCCACGAGGAGTGCTTCGAGGGCGTGGCCGCCCGGAGCGTCAGCGAAAAGGTGCGGCCGGACTATGTGGTCATCGGCGAGGCGTCGGAATGTAATCTGAAGATCGGCCAGCGGGGCCGGGCGGAGCTCGTGGTGGAGACCTTCGGCGTACCGGCCCACTCCGCCAACCCGGAGAAGGGCGTCAACGCCGTGTATGGCATGTGCCGGGCCGTGGAGGCGCTGCGGCAGCTGGAGGTTCCGGAACATCCGGTACTCGGCCGGGGCATCCTGGAGCTGACGGACATCCGGTCCGACCCCTACCCCGGCGCCTCCGTCGTCCCCTTCTACTGCCGGGCCACGTATGACCGGCGATTGCTGGTGGGGGAGACGCCGGAGAGCGTCCTGTCGCCCGTCCGGGCCGCGCTGGAGGGCATCCCCGGCCTTCGGGCCGGCGTCTCCTTCGCCCAGGGGGAGGCGCCCTGCTGCACCGGGGAGACGATCCGCGGAGTGCGGTTTTTCCCGGGGTGGCTGTACGAGGAGGAGGAGCCGTTTGTCCAGGCCGTTCTGGAGGAGCTGCGGCGCATCGGGCAGGACCCGGAGGTGACCCAGTACAGCTTCTGCACCAACGGCAGCCACTATGCCGGTGAGGCGGGGATCCGGACCATCGGCTATGGGCCCTCCCTGGAGTCCCTGGCCCATACGGACGACGAATATGTGGAGATCGCGCAGCTGGAAAAAGCCTGCGAGGGCTACTATGCTGTAATGAAGGCGCTGCTGCGCGAGAAAATGTAGCGAAAACCAGCATAAAAGCCCCAGGGCGCGTTCTGACGCGCCCTGGGGCTTTCGCTTTTATCCCACTCCACCGTTCTTCTTTCGTGCATCCAAGTACCGCTGCTCCGCCAGGCTCCAGTTGATGAGGGAAAACCAGGTGTCCACGTAGGCGGCCTTGTTGAAGTGCTCCATGGGCAGATAGGCGTGCTCCCACATATCCAGGATCAGGATCGGCGTTACGGAGGCCAACGGGACCACCTCGTTGTTGCTGGTGGTGGCAATATGGATGCCCCGGTTGCCCTCCGCCACCAGCCAGACCCAGCCGGACCCGATGATGCTCTCCGCCGCCTCGATCAGAAGCCGCTTGAATTGCGCAATGGAGCCATAGGTAGACGCGATCTCCTCCGTCAGCTGGTTGAAGGGAGGCGCTCCCGCCTTGCAGGCGGTGCCCTCAAAGTAGAGCTGGTGGTTGTACACCGCCCCCGCCGCGTTCTTCAGCCTTGAAAGCTGCGTCGTGGGGAGATTGTAGTCCTCCGTCAGCAGCTGGTACAGCGTGCGATCCGTCAGCCGGTGACGCACCACCAGATTGTTGAGCTCATACACCACCTCCGTATAATACTTGTCATGGTGATAATAGAGCGTATTGGCATCGCAGTGGGGCATCAGCGCTATGTAGCTGTAGGGGAGCGGGAATATCTGAAAGGGAAAGTATTGCTCCATACCAAACCTCCTTTTGCGCATGGTATCCCAGTATATGCGCCGCTTCGGAAGTCTGTGCCGCCCCCTCGCTGCAAAGGGCCGAGCCCAACCCTCCTTTGCCCCTGAAGGCACACAAAAAGGCGGACACCTTCCGGTGTCCGCCTTAAGGGGTCTCAATTACTCAGCGATGTCGATAACAACGCCGGAGCCAACGGTACGGCCGCCCTCGCGGATAGCGAAGCGGAGGCCCTTCTCGATGGCGATGGGGGTGATCAGCTCAACGTTCATGTCCACGTTGTCGCCGGGCATGCACATCTCAACGCCCTCGGGCAGGGAGATGACGCCGGTCACGTCGGTGGTACGGAAGTAGAACTGGGGACGATAGTTGTTGAAGAAGGGGGTGTGACGGCCGCCTTCATCCTTGCTCAGGACGTACACCTGGCCCACGAACTTGGTGTGGGGGTGAATGGAGCCGGGCTTAGCCAGAACCTGGCCGCGCTCGATCTCGGTCTTGGCAACGCCGCGCAGCAGGCAGCCCGCGTTGTCACCGGCCTCGACGTAATCCAGGGTCTTGTGGAACATCTCCATGGAGGTGACGACGGTGGTGCGCTTCTCGTCGGTGAGGCCCACGATCTCGACGGTCTCACCGGCCTTCAGCTGGCCGCGCTCCACACGGCCAGTGGCCACGGTGCCGCGGCCGGAGATGGTGAACACGTCCTCGACGGGCATCAGGAAGGGCATGTCGGCCTTGCGGTCGGGGGTGGGGATATAACTGTCGACAGCGTCCATCAGCTCCTTGATGCAGGCATACTCGGGAGCGGCGGGATCGGTGCTCTCGCTGACCAGAGCGTTCAGAGCGGAACCCTTGATGATGGGGATGTCGTCACCGGGGAATTCGTAGAAGCTCAAGGTCTCGCGGACCTCCATCTCCACCAGCTCCAGCAGCTCCTCGTCATCCACCTGGTCGCACTTGTTGAGGAACACGATGATGGCGGGCACGCCTACCTGACGGGCCAGCAGGATGTGCTCCTTGGTCTGGGCCATGGGGCCGTCGGTGGCGGCGATGACCAGGATGGCGCCGTCCATCTGCGCAGCGCCGGTGATCATGTTCTTGATATAGTCGGCGTGGCCCGGGCAGTCAACGTGGGCATAGTGACGGTTGTCGGTCTCGTACTCCACGTGGGCGGTGTTGATGGTGATGCCGCGCTCGCGCTCCTCGGGAGCCTTGTCGATGCTGGAGTAGTCGGTGTAGTCAGCCTTGCCCTGGAAAGCCAGGAACTTGGTGATGGCGGCGGTCAGAGTGGTCTTGCCGTGGTCAACGTGGCCGATGGTGCCGATGTTGACATGGGGCTTGCTTCTTTCAAATTTTTGCTTGGCCATTGGGAATTTCCTCCTTAACGGTTAAATGAATAATTTGGGTCAGCAGAAAAGCTCATTATGCTGACATTCTACAACAAGTCCGCAGAAAAAGCAATCCTAAAAACGGACTTTACCAGGAATATTTTGGATTTATTTCGCAGCCTTGCCCCCTGCGCGCTGATCGATGATCTTCTCCCGGATATTCTTGGGGATCTCGATATAGTGGCTGGGCTCCATGGTATACTGTCCACGGCCCTGGGTGCGGGAGCGCAGGTCGGTGGCGTAACCGAACATCTCGCTCAGGGGCACAAAGGCGTCGATCTGCTGGGCGCCAGCGCGGGCCTCAAAGCCCTGGATCTGGCCGCGGCGGCTGTTGAGGTCGCCGATGACGTCGCCCATATACTCCTCGGGCACGATGACGCACACCTTCATGATGGGTTCCAGCAGGGTGGGGTCCGCCTTCTGGCAGGCCTCCTTGAAGGCCATGGAACCGGCGATCTTGAAGGCCATCTCGGAGGAGTCCACCTCATGGTAGCTTCCGTCGTACAGCGTGACCTTCACATCCACCACCGGGTAACCGGCCACAACGCCCGCGTTCATGGCGCCCTGAATGCCCGCATCCACGGCAGGAATATACTCCTTGGGCACCGCGCCGCCCACGACCTCGTTGGCAAATTCGTACCCCTTGCCGGACTCGTTGGGCTCCACGCGGATCTTGACGTGGCCGTACTGGCCCTTGCCGCCGGACTGGCGGGCGTACTTGGTCTCCTGCTGGACGGATTTCTTGATGGTCTCCTTGTAGGCCACCTGGGGCGCGCCCACATTGGCCTCCACCTTGTACTCCCGGAGCAAGCGGTCCACGATGATCTCCAGATGGAGCTCACCCATACCGGCGATGATGGTCTGACCCGTCTCCTCGTCGGTGTAGGTCTTGAAGGTGGGGTCCTCCTCGGCCAGCTTCATCAGGGCGATGCCCATCTTCTCCTGACCGGCCTTGGTCTTGGGCTCGATGGCCACGCGGATGACGGGCTCGGGGAACTCCATGGACTCCAGAATGATGGGGGCCTTCTCGTCGCAGAGGGTGTCGCCGGTGGTGGAGTTCTTCAGACCGATGACGCCAGCGATGTCGCCGGAGTAGATGGTCTCGATGTCCTCCCGGTGGTTGGCGTGCATCTGGAGGATGCGGCCGATCCGCTCCCGCTTGTTCTTGGTGGAGTTGAGCACAGCGGAGCCGGTGCTCAGCATACCGGAATACACGCGCACAAAGCTCAGACGCCCCACGTAGGGATCGGTCATGATCTTGAAAGCCAGCGCGGAGAAGGGCCCGTTGTCATCGGAGGGACGCTCCTCCTCCTCCTCGGTCTTGGGGTTCACGCCCTTGATGGCCGGAACGTCCAGCGGGGAGGGCATATAGTCCACGATCGCATCCAGCAGGCGCTGAATGCCCTTGTTGCGGTAGGAGGTCCCGCAGGTGACCGGGACCATCTCGTTGGCGATGGTGGCCTTCCGGATGGCCTTACGGATGCGGTCCTTGGGGATCTCCTCCCCCTCCAGGTACAGCTCCATGATCTCGTCGTCGAACATGCTCACGGCGTCCAGGAGCTTCTCATGGTACTCCTTGGCCTGCTCCGCCATATCGGCGGGGATCTCCTCCTCGCTGATGTCCTTGCCCAGGTCATCATGGTAGATATAGGCTTTCATCTCCACCAGGTCGATGATGCCGAGGAAGTCGGCCTCCTTCCCGATGGGGAGCTGAATGGGCACCGCGTTGCACTTGAGCCGCTCGTCGATCATGCGCAGCACGTTGTAGAAGTCCGCGCCCATGATGTCCATCTTGTTGACGTAGATCATGCGGGGGACCTTGTAGTGATCCGCCTGCCTCCAGACGGTTTCGGACTGGGGCTCAACGCCGCCCTTGGCGCACATGACGGTCACAGAGCCGTCCAGTACGCGCAGGGAGCGCTCCACCTCCACGGTGAAGTCTACATGGCCCGGTGTGTCGATGATGTTGATGCGGGTCTGGGGGAACTGGTTGCGCATCCCCTGCCAGTAGCAGGTGGTGGCGGCAGAGGTGATGGTGATGCCGCGCTCCTGCTCCTGGGCCATCCAGTCCATGGTGGCGGTGCCCTCATGGGTCTCACCGATCTTATAGTTCACACCGGTATAATACAGGATACGCTCTGTAGTCGTGGTCTTTCCTGCATCAATGTGAGCCATAATGCCGATATTTCTTGTGTTTTCCAGTGATACCTTTCTCGGCATACTGCTCCTCCTAACTTACCAACGGAAATGGGCGAAGGCCTTGTTGGACTCGGCCATCTTGTGGGTGTCCTCGCGCTTTTTCACAGCGGAGCCGGTATTGTTGGCTGCGTCCATGATCTCACCGGCCAGGCGCTCGGCCATGGTCCGCTCACTGCGGGAGCGGGCGTAGCTGGTCAGCCAGCGCAGACCCAGGGTCTGACGGCGGGCGGGACGAACGTCCATAGGCACCTGATAGGTGGCGCCGCCCACACGGCGGGCCTTGACTTCCAGGCTGGGCATGATGTTGTCCATGGCGGTGGTGAACACCTCCAGGGGCTCCTTGTCGGTCTTGTCCTTGACGATGTCAAAGGCGCCGTACACGATCTTCTGCGCAACGCCCTTCTTGCCATCGAGCATGATGGAGTTGACCAGCTTGGTCACCAGAACGCTGTTGTACATAGGATCGGGCAGAATTTCTCTTTTGGGAACATTACCTCTTCTGGGCACGATGCTTCCCTCCTTCATTAAAATTTCATGAAATCAACGGTACTCACCAAGACAGCGCCTGCGCTGGCTTGGGGGACAGTCGTTCGGCGCCAGCCGAATGACGTCCCTGACGCCCCCTTCGAGATGGGGGCCTCTTCCAGCGAAGCAAGCGTCATCCCGGGTGTTTCGTCTGCCAAAGAGGGTTGGGGTCACAGTTTCTTCTTTATAGGGAAAAGAAAACTATGTTCAACCATTTCGGCAAAGCGATTCGGACTCGCTCCTTACTTGGACTTCGGGCGCTTGGCGCCGTACTTGGAGCGGGCCTGCATACGGCCCTGAACGCCCTGGGTATCCAGCGTACCACGGATAATGTGGTAGCGGACGCCAGGCAGATCCTTGACACGGCCGCCGCGGATCATGACCACGGAGTGCTCCTGGAGGGAGTGGCCCACGCCGGGGATATAGGCGGTGACCTCGTAGCCGTTGGTCAGGCGCACACGGGCGATCTTCCGCAGGGCGGAGTTGGGCTTCTTGGGGGTCGCTGTACGCACCGCAGTGCAGACGCCGCGCTTCTGGGGGGAGGGCAGATCGGTCTCCTTGTTCTTCAGCGTGTTCAGACCGTACTGCATGGCGGGGGCGGTGGACTTGTAGGTCGCCTGCTCCCGGCCCTTGCGAACCAGTTGGTTGAAAGTAGGCATAGTTTTCTCCTTTCTTGAAAGATGGGAGCTGTCGCTCCTTTTTATTTTTTACAGGATGGCGCGAGACTATCCTGAAAAAACCGAATCAGTGGAAATTTTCCTTACCGCAGGAGGGTAACCACCGCGGCGCTCACCTGGATGCCCGCGGCCTGCCCCAGTTCCCGCATGGCGTAGCGGTCCACTACGGGCACGTCCCGTTCTGCGCACAGCGCCCGTAGGGGCTCCGTCAGAGCGGGGTCCGCGTCCCTGGCCAGGTAGACGGCCCGGGCCTGCCCCTCCCGCAGAGCGCGGCGGGACTGCTTCGCACCGGAAACGCGGTTTCCGGAAAGTAGCTCCTTCAGCAAGAGGAGACCTCCTTTGACGCGCCAAAATTCGCGGAAATCTTTCCACGCGGTTGTAAATTATACCACAGAGTCCTCTCTCCGTCAAGCAAATTTTTCACAAATTTCTCTGATTTTTCCCGCATTTTTAACGCAAAGAGGATACCGCCGCATTCACGCTCTCCTCCTCCCGCCTCTGGCGGGCGTTTGCCAGCATCAATTTCAGACGGTTCTCCTGATTCACTTTCGTGGCCCCGGCGTCGTAGTCGATGGCCACGATGTTCACATTCGGATTCTTCTCCTTGATGGGCTTCATCATGCCCTTGCCGCAGATATGGTTGGGGAGACATCCGAAGGGCTGGGTGCACACGATGTTCCCCACGCCCTTGTCCGCCAGCTCCAGCATCTCCGCCGTCAGGAGCCAGCCCTCCCCCATCTTGACCCCCATGCTGATGGTTCCCTGGACCAGACCGATGGTGTGCGTAAAGAGGGTGGGCGGCTCGAACCGCCCGTGGGACCGGATGGCCTCGATCATGTCCCGCTCCTTGTCCACCAGGTAGCGGTAGGCGATCTGATAGGCGATCTGAACGTTCTTTTGCATCCCGTAGAGCTTGCGGTCCAGCAGGTTGTTGTATACGCAGTACAGGCAGAAGTCAAGCAGTCCGGGGATCACCGCCTCGGCCCCCTCATCCACCAGGAACTGCTCCAGATTGTTGTTGCCCAGGGGGGAGTATTTCACGAAGATCTCCCCCACGATCCCCACCTTCACCTTGTCGGTGCGCTCCATGGGGATGGCGGCAAAGTTGTCCAGAATGCAGCGGTAATTCGCCTTGACCTGCCGATAGCCCGCCTTGCCTCCGGAGGTCATCTCTTCCGCGAGGCGGTCCGTCCAGCGTTCCGCCAGGGACTGGGCGGACCCGCGCTCCAGCTCATAGGGCTTGCACTGGTTCACCAGCGTCATGAGCAGGTCTCCGTACAGCACCCCGTACATCATCTTCATCAGCAGCGGCAGGGTCAGCTGAAACCCGGGGTGCTTCTCCAGTCCCGCCAGGGACAGGGAGATCACCGGCACGTGGCCCAGGTTCGCCTTCTCCAGGGCCTTGCGCAGCAGGTGGATGTAATTGGACGCCCGGCATCCGCCGCCGGTCTGGAACAGGATCAGCGCCACCTTGTCGGGGTCGTACTTCCCGCTTTGCAGGGCGTCAATGAACTGCCCGATGACCAGGATGGCGGGATAGCAGGTGTCGTTATGTACATATTTCAGACCCGTCTCCGCAATCCGGGGCCCGCTGGTCTCCAGCAGCTCCATCCTGTACCCGGACCGTCCCATGACCTTGCTGATCATCTTGAAGTGCATGGGCAGCATGTTGGGCACCAGGATGGTGTGGGTCTTTTTCATCTCTTCGGTAAAGACGACGTAGCCTTTATTTTGGTCGATCATAGGGGGGTTCCTTTCTTCTTAGCCGCCTGACCGGCGGCAGGGGTTGTTTCTGTTCGATACCCCGGGGCTCCGCGCCCCGGACGGGCGGTTCCTTTTTGCTCGTGCAAAAAGGAACCAAAAACACGCTTAAACCTACGGTTTAAGAATCCCTTCTCGGGGCCGCCCTCTGGGCGAGCCGCCTCGGCGGGGGATTTGCGGACCCTGGTTGCATAGGAAGAGTTGCACTGCCTCTGAACAACCAGTCCTTCGGACATCTGATCTATGCTCTGGTGGTCAACCAGCTCCGGCTGACGCCCTGTTAATGGGGTAGAGCCATCTATATGGCCTTCTATCGAAAATTTTTCTGCTCTGTTGCACACTGCACAGCAACTTTTCCCGCTTTTCAGCGTAAAGCTGAGGGAAGACAAACCTCCAAGTTTGCAGGCACTAAAGCAAGTCGATGTCCGGCCCGGTACAAGGCCCGCACAGTCGGACTACCCAAAGAACTGTTGCAATCGCTCCTTGATAATTGAATTTACCAGCGTGTCAATGGTTTCTCGATGTTGTATCCATCGCCTTGAATATAAGACATTCCCACTGTCCCAAACGGGAAATAGTGTATGGTATAGAATACCGTATCGCGCTCCAAATCATCAATGCTCACGAAAATGGGTATCAGCGGTATGCGGCTTGAGTACAGCCCCTTTGCCTGACTTTGTACCGCCGAATAATAGTCCTGCGGCAGGTCCTCACCGTGAACAATCAACGGATGTTCGGCAGATACACTCAATGCAAGCGCCAAAATGAAAATCGCTGCTATGATAATGATCCATCGTTTCCGGATTGATTCCATCTCAGACACCCTTCTCCTCCAGCGCCCCGATCATCTTTACTGCAATTCAATGCAGCAAACCGTTTCAAAGCTGCATTTGTCCTCATCCTCGAAAACCCGTGTAAACTCGATCCTATCAATTTGTGCGGCGAACGGTTCAAACTCCCTCTGCATAGCCTCGGCAACGGCAGACAGGTCAACCCCGGAAACATACAGAAGGGAGGTATGAGGACGCCAGTTATCCGCCTGCGTCCACTCGTTCAAATAGGCGGACCATCGCCCGGCAATCTCTCTCTGGATGGTCATCATAACAGGTTCCTTTCGTGGAAAGGCTCCAATAAATGATTTCATTCCGGACTTGCATATCCATGTTCCAACCGTATCATAGTAGACCGGAAATTTCCCATAGCCGGACAGAATGGATTTGCAAGATGAAATGAACCCCTTTTCATCATCACCGGTATATGTTGCAAGCGTAATATGTCCATGCACCTTCTTGGGAGAATACCCAAAACGTTCCGCAATTTGTTCTATTTGATTGAGCCGGTCTGTTGCGTCTGCGTCAACTATTATAATAACACACAGAATATCGCTCAGACTCCTTTCTCCTCCAGCGCCCCGATCAAACTCCTCAGCCGGATCTTCACCGCCCCCAGGTTGGTGATCTCGTCGATCTTGATCTGGGTATACAGCTTCCCGGATTCCTCCAGGATCCGCCGCACCTCGTCGGTGGTGATGGCGTCCACCCCGCACCCGAAGCTCACCAGCTGCACCAGCTGCACGTCCGGGTTCTCGCACGCGAACCGCGCCGCTCGGTAGAGCCTGGCGTGGTAGGTCCACTGATTGAGCACGTGCACCGGCACAGGGTCCGCCAGATGGCACACGCTGTCCTCGCTGACCACCACGAACCCCAGGGAGGAGGCCAGCTTGTCGATGCCGTGGCCGATCTCCGGGTCGATGTGGTAGGGCCGTCCCGCCAGGATCATGATGCGCTTTCCGTGCTCCCGGGCCCAGGCCACCGCCTCCTCGCCCTGTTTCCGTACCGCCAGCATGTGGTTTTCGTAGGCGGCAAACGCCGCGTCCACCGCCTTGCGGACCTCCCGCTTCGTCACGTCGTGAAACACGGCGGAGAGGCTCTCCCAGAGCTCCTTGGACAGCTCCTTCCGGTTGTTGATATTCAGAAACGGGTACAGAAAATGTGTCTGCGCCAGATCGTCCATGTTGCCATGGAGCAATTCCGAGTAGTAGGCCACCACCGGGCAGTTGTAGTGGTTGTCGCTCTCCTTCTCGTCCACGTTGTAGGTGAGGCAGGGATAGAAGATGGCGTCCACGTGCTTCCCCAGCAGCACCTCCATATGTCCGTGCATGATCTTGGCCGGGTAGCAGGCCGTATCGGAGGGGATGGAGAACTGCCCCTTCTCGTAGACCCGCCGGGAGGACAGCCCGGAGACCTCCACCTTGAACCCCAGCGCCGTGAAAAACGCGTGCCACAGCGGCAGCAGCTCGTACATCCCCAGGGCTAGGGGCAGACCGATGGTCCCCCGGATCTCCGCCCTGGGTTCCAGGGCCGTCAGCGCGTCCCGCTTCCAGGCGTAGAGATTGGGGAGCTCCTCGGCATTTTGCAGGCCCAGGCCCTTCTGGCACTGGTTCCCGGAGATGTATTTTTTCTTGCCGCCGAAGCTGTTCACCGTCAGACGGCAGTGGTTGGCACAGCCCTGGCACGTGGCGGCCTTGGCGGTGTGGACGAAGTCCCCCAGCTTTTCCCGGGAAATCAGGGTGCTCTCCCGCAAATCCATTGCATACAGCGCCGCGCCGTATGCCCCCATGAGCCCCGCGATGGCGGGGCGGATGACCTCCTTGCCCAGCTCCATCTCAAAGGCACGGAGCACCGCGTCGTTGTAGAAGGTGCCCCCCTGGACCACCACGTGCTCCCCGAGTTCGCTGGCGCTGCCCGCCCGGATGACCTTGTAGATCGCGTTTTTCACCACGCTGACGGAGAGCCCGGCGGAGATGTCCTCCACCGTGGCCCCGTCCTTCTGGGACTGCTTCACGGAGGAGTTCATGAACACGGTACACCGGCTCCCCAGGTTCACCGGGGCGGAGGCGTGGAGGCCCTTTTCCGCGAAGGTGTCCACTTCAAATCCCATGGACCGGGCGAACGTCTCAATGAACGATCCGCAGCCGGAGGAGCACGCCTCGTTGAGCATAATGGAGTCAATGGCCCCGTTTTTGATCTTGAAGCACTTGATGTCCTGTCCGCCGATGTCCAGGATGAAGTCCACATTCGGGCAGAAGTGCTTGGCGGCGGTATAGTGGGCGATGGTCTCCACCACGCCCCGGTCCACGCCGAAGGCGGCGCGGATGAGCTCCTCCCCGTAGCCCGTGACGGCGCTGCCCCGGATGGTCACCCGGTCGGCGCACAGCGCATAGATCTTCTCCAGCTGCTCCCGGACGATCTCCACCGGGTTGCCCCGGTTGGAGCTGTAATAGGTGTAGAGCAGCTCCCTGTCCTCTCCCAGCAGGACGGCCTTGGTGGTCGTGCTGCCGCAGTCAATGCCCAGCCAGGCGTCTCCCCTGTAGGAGGCCAGATCCCCCTCCGGCACCGTAGCGGCGGCGTGGCGGGCGCGGAACAGTTCGTACTCCGCCTCCGAGGCGAACAGGGGCGGCAGCAGATTGGCCGCATCCCGGGTGGCGGAGCTGTTTGCGATCCTCTCCCGCAGCTTCTCCATGGTATAGACCCCGCCGGACTCCTCCGCGTACAGCGCGGCGCCCATAGCCACGGCGAACCGCCCGTACTCCGGGAACACCGCGTGCTCGTCGTCCAGCTTCAGCGTCTCCTGGAACCGCCTCCGCAATCCCTTACAGTAGTACAGCGGTCCGCCCAGGAACAACACCTTCCCGGTGATCCGCTTGCCCTGGGCCAGCCCGGCGATGGTCTGGTTCACCACCGCCTGATAGATGCTGGCGGCCACGTCTGCGTGCTTGGCCCCCTGGTTGAGCAGGGGCTGAATATCCGTCTTGGCAAACACGCCGCACCGGGACGCGATGGGATACAGCCGGGTGCTCTGTAAACTCAGCTCGTCCAGCTCATCGGCCGTGATGCCCAGCAGAGTGGCCATCTGGTCGATAAAGGCCCCGGTGCCCCCGGCACAGGAGCCGTTCATGCGCTCGTCGATGCCGCCGTCAAAGAAGATGATCTTTGCGTCCTCACCCCCCAGCTCCACCACGGCGGAGGCGTCCGGCTCCAGGCGGCGCACCACCTCGCCGGTGGCAAACACCTCCTGGACGAAGGGCACTCCGGCGCTCTCTGCCAGGCCCAGTCCGGCGGAGCCGGAGATGGCGGCCGTGAAGGGCCGCCCCTCCACATAGGGCGCGGCCAGCTCCAGCAGCTCCAGGGTTTTTTGCCGCACCTGGGAGAAGTGGCGCTGATATTTCTCAAAAAGGACCCTGCCTCCGTCCACCACCACGATTTTCGCCGTGGTGGAGCCGATGTCGATTCCCAGGGTCAGATCGTACTCGTTGTTCATATCCTCTCTCCATGTCGGCGCACAGCGCGCCAATTTCGTTGGCATTATAGCATAAATCCCGGGAATTGTTTATGGACAAATTGTTAAATATATGTGAAGGATTTCATTTCCCATTTTGCCAGATTCATCATTTTTTGATTGCCGCCGGAGGGCATTTGTGGTATACTGGAAAAAAACAGCAAGGAGGTCCCGCTATGTCCGATCCATCGCTCCACCCCGCCGTCACCCTGCGCCTGTATACGGACCGGAAGTGCTTTGGCCCCGGTGTGGCTATGCTGCTGCGCCGTGTGCGGACGCTCCACTCCCTGCGCTCTGCCGCTATGGATATGCACATGGCCTACTCCAAGGCCTGGACCATCCTCCGGGAAGCGGAACAGGGCCTGGGGTTCCCCCTGCTCCACTCCACTACCGGTGGACGCAACGGCGGCGGCGCCGTCCTGACGGCGGAGGGCGAGCGCCTTCTGGACGCCTACGACCTCTGTGAGCGGGAGCTGCGGGCAGCCGGGGAGCGCCTTTTCTCCCGGCACCTGGCCGCCTTTACCGGCGCGGACAGCGGGGGACCGGGGGAAGATTTGTAAACTTTTATTAAGAAATGGATTTCCCGTTTACTTTCTTCTTCGGCTGTGGTATCCTTTTTTTGGATTCTCCCGGCCCGCTGGGAGGGGGCATCTGCACCAAACAGACTGATGGAGGAAGCATACGTATGGAAAAACCGGTTCTGGTCGTCCTGGCCGCTGGAATGGGCAGCCGGTACGGCGGATTGAAGCAAATGGACAGCGTGGGCAGCTGCGGACAGTGCCTCATTGATTATTCCATCTACGACGCCCGGCGCGCCGGGTTTGAGACCGTCATCTTTGTCATCCAGGAGGACCTGGAGACCGATTTCCGCGCCATGGTGGGCGACCGGATCAGCCGGGGCATGGAGGTGCGCTACGCCTTCCAGCGCCTGGGGGATCTCACCGGGGAGATCGAGGACCTTCCCGCCGTCCGCTCCCGTCCCTGGGGCACCACCCACGCCGTGCTGGCCGCGCGGGAGCTCATTGAGGGGCCCTTCGCGGTCATCAATGCCGACGACTACTATGGCCCCGAGGCCTTCCGGGTGATCTACGACTACCTCTCCCACCACACGGACCGCCCCGACTGCTTTCAGTACGCCATGGTGGGCTACCACCTGGGCAAAACCCTGACGGAGAACGGGGGCGTCACCCGGGGCGTATGCCGCACCAACCGGGACGGCCTGCTGGAGACCATCGTGGAGCAGCAGGACATCGAGAAGGAGGGCGAAGGGGGACGCTTCTCCACCGATGGCGGTCAGAGCTGGAACCATCTATCCGGGGACACCCTGGTTTCCATGAACTTCTGGGGCTTCCAGCGCAGTTTTCTCGATGAGGCCGGGGCGCGCTTCCCCACCCTGCTGCGCCGTGCGCTGGACTGCCACCCGGAGCGGGGCGAGGTGCAGCTGCCCGTCATGGTAGCGGACCTGCTGGACCGGGGCCGCGCCCAGGTGCGCGTGCTCTCCAGCGGGGAGCAGTGGTTTGGCGTCACCTACCGGGAGGACAAACCTTCGGTGGTCGATGCGCTGCGGACCAAGACTGAGGCAGGCCAGTATCCGGAGAATCTTTGGGCCTGAGAACCGGCCAGAAGGAGTTTTACTATGATTTTCACCTTTTCCGCCACCGGAAACAGCAAGTACGTCGCCGAGCGCATTGCCGCCACCACCGACGACCGCCTGATTTTTCTCCGGGACGCCATCCGCAGCCGCAGCTACCGCTATCAGATCGGCCGGGAGGAGCGTGTGGGTTTTGTGGTCCCCGTCTACTTCCAGGGCATTCCCAGCATCCTCCGCTTCTTCCTGGAGAAGCTGGAGTTGACGGCGGGGAGCAAGGAGCCCTATATCTACGTGGTCTTCACCTGCGGGCAGTGGACTGGAGACGCGGCGGGCCAGGTCTCCGCGCTGCTCAAGAAAAAGGGGCTGTCCCTCTCCGCCCAGTTCGCCGTCACCATGGTGGACAACTATGTCCCCGCCTTCACCGTCCCGGGCGAGGAGGAGATCAGCCGGATCCTCGACGAAGCGGAGGCACCCATCGACGACGCCTGCCGGGTCATCCGCGCCAGAGGCGCGGGGGACTACAACCGCTGCAAGGGCCCCGCCCCCGCCCTCCAGACGGCGGCCATGTATCCCGCCTACGCCCACGGGCGCTCCACCAAGCCCTTCGTGGTCACGGACCACTGCATCAGCTGCGGGCTGTGCCAGGAGATCTGTCCCTGCGGGGCCATCCTGATCTCCGGCGGAAAGCCCGCCTGGATCAAACCAAAATGCGTCCACTGCTTCGGGTGCCTCCACCGCTGTCCCGCCCAGGCCATCCACTGGAAGAACGCCTCGGAGGCTCATGGGCGGTACTACAACCCCCGGGTGGAAAAATAGAGCGAAAATTTTCCAGGATTCTTTATAGAATTACCGGAATACTAATAAAAAAGCGGAAAGGAGCACAAAAATGGCACACATTACTTTGACAAAAGACAACTTTGTCCAGGAGGTCCTCCGCTCGGAGCAACCGGTGCTCGTGGACTTCTGGGCATCCTGGTGCGGACCCTGTATGGCTCTGGCCCCCACCATCGATGAGATCGCCGAGAAACAGACCGCCATCAAGGTCGGAAAAGTGAACGTGGATGACGAGCCGGACCTGGCCCGGCAATACCGGATCATGAGCATCCCCACCCTGATCGTCTTCAAAAACGGCGAGCCCGTCCGCCGGGAGGTGGGCGGCAAGTCCAAGGAGGAAATCCTGGAGATGATGGGACTGGGACACGTCCACGTATAATGAATGACTAACGCACAGAAGCGCCGCCCGAGCCTGAGGCCCGGGCGGCGCTTATTTTTTGCACGCTATACCTCTCGGCGGCCCTTCCGCTGAGAGGGCAGGCACAGGCAGATGGCGCTCCGGTCGTCGTCGCCCTTCCGCCGCTGGTACGCCTCCTGCAAAACCAGGCTGGTCAGCACATTGGGGTCGTCCCCCTGCCATCCCGCCAGGAGGTTCTGCACCCACTGGTCGTCCCCGCTGTCCGCCACGCCGTCGCTGATCATCAGCAGGAACGTATTTTCTTCCAGGGGGAACCGGATCGCCTGGGGCTCTGCATCCGCATCCTGGAGCCCCGCAGGCAGGGACGCCCCCGCCAGCCGCCGGACGGTCCCCTTGCGCTTGATGTAGGTGGGCGCAGCGCCGTATTTATAGAGGGCGGCCTGCCGCCCGTTGAGATCCGCCGCCAACAGGTCGATGGTGGTAAAACTCCCCTGCTCGTCGCTGCGGAGGTTCAGCGCCGCATTCAGCGTCCGCAGGGCGGGCTCCGGGGCGATGCCCGCCTGGAGGAACTGCTCCAGCAGCCGCAGGGTCATTTGGCTCTCCCGCCGGGCCTCCCGGCCGCTGCCCATGCCGTCGCTGAGGAGCAGGTACAGCGTCCCCCCGGACCGGAACCAGGTGATACTGTCCCCGCACAGCCGCTGGCCATCCTTGGGGGCCGAGCCCATGGCGACCTGGTGGCACATCTCCTGCCCGGAGGCCGCAGGCGCCTCCGGCGCAGCCATAGCCTGGGCCACCAGCTCCCCCAGCTGGGCGTACTGCCCCCGGGTGCGCTCCCGCTCCCGGTCCAGCTGCCGCCGGTACTGCCGCCGCAGCAGCAGCGCCGTCACCTCCGTGTTGATGGCCGAGACCAGCTGGGGGAAGTGGATGCACCGGGCGGCAAAGTGGGAGGCGAAGTCCGCCGCCTCTGCCCGCCCCCGCTCCAGCATCGCCGGTGTGGCGTCGTTGAAGGCGTTGTAGGTGGACACGTACTCCTTGTTCCAGCACAGGTCCCGCAGGGCGCAGCCCCGGCACACCACCTCCGCCGCCCGGTCGAAGATGACGGCGGGGTTCTCCTCCTTCCTGGGCTGGAGGGGGGAGAAGCTCCGCCCCAGCTCCCGCAGGGCCTCGGCACTGAGCCTGAGCCGCTGCCGCAGGCCCTCGGCCTCCCGGACTCCGGCCTTCCGCCGGGGGATCACCGCCTCCCGCAGCAGCAGGGCGCAGTAGTGGCACAGCACCCCGGTCAGCGCCGTGGACGCCGCCATCCGGGTGAGGCTGGCCCCGTCCAGGCCCATTTGCAGCGCATAGGCCAGCTCTACCGCCAAGGCCGCCCCGGCGGCGGTCATGGGCCGGAACCAGCTCTGCCGGAACCACTTGGTGTCCTTGAAGGCGGAGAGCACCGCATAGATCAAAACCAGGATGCCGCAGCACCGCAGCGCCGGTCCGAAGGGGAGAAAGACCAGACTGCCCACCGCACCGCCCAGCAGCGCCGCCAGGGCGTTCCTCCCCGGCTTGCAGGCGGCCACCAGCCCCGCCGCCAGGGGTGCGCGGCCCTCCAGGCAGCAGCCCGCGGTAAAAAATCCCGCCGCTCCGTAGCCCGCCAGCCGCAGCAGCTCCCCCACCTGGGGCTTCTCCAATGTGATGTTGGCAATCTTCATAGCTTGTCCCCTTCCTGTTTCATGACCTTTGCCCCATTGTAACAGGAAGAAGGAAAGAAAAGCGTCGGGAAATGCCGGTGGGAATAGCGTATGGTCAGATAACCCTTAAAAGCCCGCCCTTATCCCGCTTTTTCATCCAGATACGCCTCCAGGAATCCGGAAAGGCCCCGGGCGATGTACATGATATTCCCCTCCTCCAGCACGGCGTCCTTTTTTGTCCGCAGGTGGGGGATATAGTACCCCAGCCCCGCCAGATACCGGCAGGCGCAGAGGTCCACGTGGAACTTGAATTTTCTCCCGTCGGAGGGATAGTATTGAAGGCCCTTGGTCAGCAACTTGGGTTGCATCTCCCTCCCTTCCGGGAACGCCTCCTCCAGCGCGGAGAGCAGCTCCCCGTCCCAGCGGCTGTACTTGGAGGGAATCAGCAGCAGGTTCTCCCCGTCCCCCACACAGTCGAGATTGATAAAGAGCCGCTTCGACGCCTGTTCCGCATGTTTCTTCTTAAAGGCCGAGGCCCCCAGCAGGGTCCGCTCACTGTTGTCCAGGAACACCAGGCACACCCGCTTGTCAAAGCCCGCCTCCCGGGCGGCGGCCAGCAGGGCCAGCACCCCGGAGGAATTGCCGTTGGCATTGTTCTCATTGGCCGGGCCGTAGGCCGCGACCCACAGTCCCACCACCGCCAGCACCAGAAACAGAGGCAGCATCAGCCCTGGCTGATTCAGCGGAAAGCTGACCGCGAAGGAGAGCGCGAACGCCGCAGCCACCAGCGCCAGCGCCGAAACCAGATGGTAGCACACGTGGGCCGGGATGTTCGTGGGCGAGACAAAGTTGGGCAGCAGCATCCGGGAACCGGTGTCATAGTGGGCGCAGAGAAAGACCTCCGCCCGCTCCGGGTCCCCAGCCACCACGTTGACGCTGCCGTTGAGCTTGCCATAGGTCTCCTCTCGGGCCCTCCAGCCCGCCCGCTTCAGCTCCCGCAGCAGCCACTGACGGAACTCGGCTTTCTGTCCGGCGCTTTTGCGCACCGGGTGGACCGTCAGCAGGTATTTTTTCAAGTGCCCAATATCTTCCATGGCCGTCTCCTCCCCCGCTAAATGCTTTTCTTATACTCCTCCGCGCCATCCAGAAGCTCCCCCGCGCCGTCCAGCATGGCCTTGGTCAGGTGCTCGCCGCCGGTGAGGCGGGCCAGCTCCTGTTTCCGCTGCTCCCGGTCCAGGCGGAGGACCTTGGTATAGGTCCTGCCGCCGCTCTCCCCCTTCTCCACAGAGAAGTGGGTATCCGCCATTGCCGCCAGCTGGGGCAGGTGGGTGACGCACAGCACCTGCTTACCCCGGCTGACCTGGGCCAGCTTGGCGGCCACCTTCTGGGCGGCGCGGCCGCTGACGCCGGTGTCCACCTCGTCGAAGACCAGGGTGCCGATGAGCTCATTCTCCGCCAGCACATTTTTCAGAGCCAGCATGATCCTCGCCAGCTCGCCGCCGGAGGCCACCTTGTTGATGGGCCGCAGCTCCTCGCCTACGTTGGCGGACATGAGAAAGCGCACCGTGTCGATCCCCGTGGCGTCCGGCTCCTTCTCCGCAAAGCAGATGGCGAAGCGCACCTTGGGCATGTCCAGCTGCCGAAGCTCGTCCTGGATGCGCTCCTCCAGCTGCTTGGCCGCCGCCTTCCGCGCCTGGGAGAGCACCCCGGCGGACTTCATCGTCTGCTTCCGGTCCTTTTCCAGCTGCTTCTCCAGCCGCGCGGCGGTGTCGGAGGCAAAGGCGATCTGGTCCAGCTCCTCCTTCCGCTGCTCCAGGTACTCCAGCATCTCCTCCACCGTGGGACCGTACTTCTTTTTCAGGCGGTAGAGCTGGTCCGCCCGGCCCTCCAGCTCGTCGAGCTCATGGGGGCTGAAATCGAAGGCGTCCTCCATATCCCGCAGGGTCTCCGCCACGTCGTAGGCCTCGGAGTACAGGTTCTCCAGCCGCTCGTGGAGCTGGGAGAAGCGATCATCCAAATTCTTTGCTCCGGAGACGGCGCCCGCCGCCTCCCGCAGCGCAGATACCGCGCCTCCCCCCTCGTCTCCTCCGGTGAGATTCCACACGGCCCCCTGGATGGCCGTCATAAATTTTTCGCCATTTTTCAGGAGGTTTCGCCGCCGGTCCAGCTCCTCCTCCTCGCCGGGCTTCAGCTGCGCCCGCTCCAACTCGCCGATCTGGAATTTGAGGCTGTCCATGCGTCTCTCCTTCTCCGCCTCGTCCATCTGGAGGGATTTCAGCTTTTTCCGGGTGGCCTCCATGGCCTCAAAGCAGGCGGTATAGTCCGCCAGCTCCTTCTCCACCTTTCCGAAGCTGTCCAGGTAGGCGCCGTGCTGCTCCTCATCCAGGAGCTGCTGTCCGTCGTGTTGGCCGTGGATGTTCAGCAGGGCACCTCCGATTTTCCGCAGTTGGGCCACGGTGAGCGGCCTGCCGCTCACACGGCAGACGTTTTTCCCATCGGCGTAGATTTCTCTTTGCAGCAGCAGCTCGCCGTTCTCGGCAGCGACACCGCAGTCCTCCAGCACCGGCAGGGCCGGTACGCCGGTAAAAAGGGCGCTGACAAACGCCTTATTCGCACCCGTTCGGATGAGGTCGCGGCTGGTCCGCTGGCCCAGGACGGCGCCCATGGCGTCGATGACGATGCTCTTACCGGCGCCGGTCTCGCCGGTCAGGGCATTGAAGCCCTGATCGAAGGTGATGTCTGCTTCTTCAATGACCGCGATATTTTCAATATGCAGCAACTGTAACATGATTCGCCTTCCGTTTCCCGGCGGCGCTGCGCGCCGCCCTGCTTTTTATCTGCGGCCCTGCGGGCCGCGACCGCTTTTTTCTTTTCGTTAGATTCGCCCTGCCGGGCGGGGCGTTCTTTTCCCTTGCAGGAAAAGAACCAAAAGTGCCCTCAAGGGGGCTACGCCGCCCTTGAGAATCCCCTGATTACGGGGGGTATTAGTTACGCTACGACCTGATGGACCCTTATCCTGCGGAGTGCTCTGGGCCGTCAGAGGGCGAAGCGTTGGCGGATGCGCTCTATTGCGGGGCTTGCGCTGCCCTCCGGTGCGGTGGGCGTTTCCGTTAGGCGGTCCCCCTTGCAGGGAGTACCCCTTTGAAAGGGCGTCAGCCGGAGTTCTACAAGTA
>CAJUPS010000017.1 GCA_910588045.1 uncultured Oscillospiraceae bacterium
CGGGCCTATGCGGAGAAGGCCAAGACCTGCCACCCGGAGGAGGACCCGGAGGGCTTCCTCCAGCTGCGGCAGGCGTATCAGGCGGCGCTGGCCTGGGCGGAGAATGGGGAGCCCGCCGCCGGGCTGGAGGCGTTCAGTCCGGAGAGGACTGAGCCGGAGGACGCGGGCTGGTCGCTAAGCGAGAAACCGGCGTTCTGGGACGAGGGGCCAAACCCCTTCGCGGAACACCCGGCGGCGGTGGCCTTCCGGGAGCTCTACACCGGGAAGCGGCGGAAGGACCCCAAGGCATGGATGGACTACTTCACCTCCGGCGATTTCCTGGATGTGGCCTGGGAGCGGCGGTTCGCGGGGCTGCTGCTGGAGGAGGTGACCCGACTGGAGGGGGAGTATCCGGTCAATAAAGAGTTTTTGAGCTGTCTGTACATCGCCTATCAGTTCACGGTCAACCGCCAGCGGGAGTTTCAGATGATGGAGTGGGCCCAGTTCGACGGGCAGGAATTGATCTTTGAAATTGCTAAAAAGGCACCGGTGCCCAAGGCCCCCAGAGGCAACGAGTGGGCGATGTCCGTCAGCTTCCAGGAATACCTCCGCATGGTCCACATGGCGGAACATGGAACCTGGAATGAGAAGAAAATTGGACAGTGCAGTGAGATTATCGGCCACTACGCCGCAGGCTATATAACTGATAAGTGCCAGCAGAGGGGAGATATGGATTATGAGCGTCATCCCGCCGGGCTGCGGCTGATGATCCATTTTTTCCGGCGGGACGGCCTGCCGGATGAGCTGTACCGCATCCTGTGGGAGAAGCTGGACTTGAAGACTGCCCTCATGGGCCGGGCGAAGATCCTCTATGGCCCGCTGCGGGAGCTGGCGTTGGAGCGATTGCCGGAGCTGGCGGGACAGCAGAAGGTGAGCTTTGCCCAGCTACGGAAGGACTTTACCGACTATGCTGTCAGCACTTACAAGAAAAGCGGTGAACACACAACCGATGAGGACATTCAGAGAACTGATGCCTTCTTCGCCCGGGAGGACTTCCAGCAGGCTCTATTGGATCGCCGGTTCATAGAGGAGGATATGCTTCACTCCGGGATAACGGAGGCCCGCTGCGACTACTTCCTCCAACGCATCATCCGGTTTTATAAGGAGCACAAGGATGCTCCCTGCGCGCAACGGGTCAAAGATCGGGCCAGGGAGATGCTGGGCTATCAGGACTTAGCCGACCGGCTATTGAGAGACAAAAATGCGGAACTGGAAGAGATCAGACCGACGCTTACAAGTCCTCCCTTCTTTCGCCACTGGCTGAACACCGGCTTCTACCATACCCAGGATCGAGAGACGAAGCAGCCTCTGTTGGACTATTTGAATCAGAAATTGCCCTATCTGCCGGAGTGGAGCCGAAAGTTCCTGGATGTAAAAGATGGTGAGGTTCCTAGCCCTGAATCCGTTGACTGTACTCTGGGCGATGATACGATCGAGGTCCGCTTCCATCTCCGCCACATGAGTTTTCTGCTGAATGGAGAACAGATTTACCGTCCCTGTCTCCCTTGGGAGCGGGTATCGGCACTGAGGAACACAGATACATTCTTTTTCCTACTGCCTGTCACCACGGAACCCTACAACCAGTACGAAGCTGTGAAAGCGGAGATCCTTCGCCGCCTGGAGAATACCGCCGCCCCGGAGGGGGGCAGGCCCGTTATCGCCGCTTGCCTTGCCGACCAGGTCTGCGGCCTTCCGGCGCCTGACGCGGTGGTCTTGAGACCAGCCTTTGCCCACGATGAGGAGGAAGGGGAGGAGCCCCTGGAGGCGGCGGAGACCCTGCCGCCGGAGAGCGTTCTTCCCTTTGAGGTGTTTGCCGAGAACACAGAGCTGCTATATGTCTGCACCTGGTTCCAACAGGACGGAGTTCTGGCCCTTTTTCAGCAGACGCCCTATGGAAAGCGGATGGTGGAGGGGAGCAAATTTGAGGAGATCAAGGACGCTCAGACCGCTGTGACCCTGGCGAAGCAGCTTCTGGATGAGCAGCTGAATCCCAAGGGATTTCCCCTGAGAGAGCTGAAGGTTCCGCCGGAGGCAGTCTACGCTCAGTGGGACTATGCCGTCCGCAGCAAGGACAAGGACCTTCCGCCCCTCTGGAGCACTCCGGTGGAGCTCCACGGGGAGGCTGTCACGATGGAGAAATTGGAGGAACTGCTGACCCTCTTTTCCACAGGCCGAATGGAGCGGCTGGAGTGGTCCTGGAAGTGCGCCTTCCCGGCGGACGAGCCGCCCATGGACTATGAGCCCCGGCGCTCCCTGGTGCTGATGAAGAACGGCGGCTGGTATGCCTGCCTCTACTTCGACGATTTCTGCGCCGAGAGCTATGCCCTGCTGGAAAAGCCGGAGGTATACGGCAAAGATAAATTCCAGTCGGAGCGTATCCCCTTCGGCAAGGGGCATCTGTACCGCCATGTACTCCACCGGAGCTTCTTCACCATCCGGCGGCATCTGGAGAAGATTTTCTCCCAAGTGAGTTGGCCCAACAACGTGAAACCTATGGCGGGCCGCATTTGGAGCTATCCCATCAGCGTGGACCATGGGCGGACGAAATATAACCTGGACAAGCAATTTCTGGGCGGTTTCCCCATGGAGCGGGCCCGCAACCGGCCCGACGCCCCCTTCTATTTTTATGAGTATCCAAACGCCGCTGTCCGGGTGGATGCGGACGGGAGCGCGGTCACTCTGGAGGTGACGGAGGGAAACCGGGCCAGACTACAGCGGCTTATGGCGGAGTTCCTTGCGGGAGAAGAGCAGAGGTTCCGGCTCACCTGGAGGAAGACCGTGGGGAAGCGGTGGCATATCGTCCTGACGCGGGACGGCGGGCGGTTCCTCATGGCCTGGATCCGGGAGGACAAGAAAACGGTGGAGTTCCACGTGGCGGACAAGTGGACGTATATGGACGTGGAGGGGAAGAAGTACCCCAAGGACACCTTCCTGGGCAAAGTCACCCCCGCCTATCTCATCCACGGTCTGCCCGCCCTGCGGAACGCGCTGGATCTGCTGCTGGCGAACATGGATCATCCGGAGCGGGTCACGAGCCCCATTGGAGAGTACGCCTGGGAGAAGCCCGGCAAGCCCCGGCCCTATGAAGTGCTGTGGGCGGAGCTGGTGGGGGACGAAGCAAAATAGCAGGCTCGCCAGAAAGTAACCCAAATGCCATTTTCCCCATAAAAAACCATGCTGCAACCCGTACGTAGTTGCGGAATAGTTGGTGGCAGTAACATGGCCTGATGCCATAAAATCACCCCACAAGGAGGTGATCTCATGGCTACTTTTGACAGCTCTCTTCGCAAAGAGTGCAGGCGCTGTTGTCTCAGACCAGCGCCTGCATTTTTCATTTATCATAGTCTGCTGGGGCCGCAACGACCCTTGAAAATTTTGGCCGCAGCCGCACATTTTGTCATTTCATCCGTTAAACATGATAGAGGACACGAAGGAAGGGAGACCATGGCGCTGGACTTGGAGGGAAATGGTATGAAAAATTTCGGCACTCTGTATTGGTACGAACTGAAAAAGCTGTTGAAGCGCAAGCTGGCGTGGATTATGGTGCTTGTAATAGCTGCGTTTATGGCCTATACCGCCAGACCGGTCAGCAATTCAGGCGGCGCCAACTTCTCGCTGACAGACCGGGCCGGGAATACCATAAGTAAATATGTCTCCGTGGCGGAGCAGAGGGAACGGATCTCCGAGGGCCAGCAGAGCATCAGCGGGCAGGTCATGGATGAACGGTTCTTTCAAAATGTGCGGGAGGCGTCCAATGGAAACGGCCTGTATATCATCAAGGAGCATTTGGAGCAGGAAAGCTACTTCTACCTGGTCGATAGCAGTTACTATGATCCATACGACATGATCGCATATCTGGCGGAGCTTGACCCGGCGGAAACCTCTGCGGAGGATTTTTACCGGAACCGCCAGGAAACGATTGAAAGACAATATGGCGGGCGTACCGATGGGGAGATTGCCTATTTGCAGAACATGGAGGCACAGGTTGAAAAACCGTTTGTTTATCGTTACATCAGCGGGTATCAAGATATTTTGGCAGACGTTTTTGGGCTGTCCAACGTAATACCGTTGGTGGCGGCGGTATGCCTGTGCGGTGTGTTTTCCGAAGAAAAGCGCACACGGGCGGATGCCTTGATACTCAGCAGCAGACAGGGACGGTTCCCGCAGTATCTGGCGAAGATGCTGGCCGGGGGCACCGTCATATTGGCGGCGACGCTCCTGGTGATTGGAGCGGATGCTGCTGCCGTCCTGCTGACGCAGGGCTGGGCCGGATTTGACGCAGCCCTCCAGCTTGAAAATCTGAATAGCAGTCTGCCCATCTCCATAGGACAGGCAATGCTGATGATGCTGGGCCTGCTGCTACTCTACGGCCTGTTATGCGGCGGAGTGACCATGCTGTTCTCCGCATTCACGCAGAATACGGTTGCGGCCCTCGCTGCCCCTGTCCTGCTGATGATCTGCCAAGCGTGGCTGCGGCTGGATATGCAGGCGGCGGAGTATCTGCCCAATCAGCTGTTCAATACGATCCCATCGCTTCACAATAGGAATCTGGTAAATCTCTTTGGGCGCTATCTGAACAATCTGCAATTCGGCTTTGTCCTGTATGGCGGTCTTGCTGTGGTGCTGCTGGCCCTGTGCTGGCTGGGCTGGCGGCGGGGAGATCATCCTTGTGCTGGATGAACTGGCGGACTGTCTGGCCAGCGGGATGGACGCGGAGGCGGCATACGAGGTCAAGGAGTCGGAGGAGTGTATCCGGCGCTTCGCCGCTTTTACAAAACTTGACTTTTGGGCCGAATACCGATATGATAAGGGTAGCATATCGGTAGGCAGTCCTGTGTCGCGGACGGTATCCTGCATAACGATCAGGACGCGGAGGATTCGGTTCACAATGCCTTCCTGCGGATCATCAAGAAATTTTCCAGGTTCCAGGACACACCGGTCAAGGACCTGGTTTGGCAGGTCGTCGTGATCGCCAGAAACGAGGCCATCTCTCTCCAGTGGAAGAAGAAGGACTCCGTGAAAATCCGCCTCCTCGCTGCGTCAAGCATGGTGAGGGGCGGATTTTCATTTTTGGAAGGAGCTTGTCCTTAGCCAATCAGGAGAACCAGGTACAAGCCGAAGAACGCTATTTCTAACAGACACTTCCATATCCAATCATTTTAATGTTATCAATAGGAGGAACCCCAACATGAACTGTTTACACAAAAGCAAGACTCTGTGCGCTCTGATTCTGGCCCTGTGTCTGACCCTCGCTGGCTGCGGCGGCGGGCCCAAGCAAGAAGCGGCGGACTCAGCGGAGGAGGCAACAGTCCATTTCCTCACGAACCTGCAAAACGGCGAATTTGACCAGGCGAAGACCTATCTGGACGAGGGCAATCCCCTTTTGACCATTTTCCCCGTGGAAGAGGGCGAGACCGCCCCGGAGCTGGACGCCGTGTACCGGCAGTTCCGGGAGAAGATGTCCGGGCTGACCTTCCGTGTGGCGGATGAGGGCGCCGTGGGCAACAGCATGGTGTATATTGCCGCCGCCCAATATGACTTCCGCTCGGCCATCAACGAGGCGATGCTGGCGGCCATGGAAGCCCAGTGCCGGGGGGACGGGGACGCTTTTGCGGACTACGCCGGATGGATGAGCCAGGGCATTGCCAATGCAACGATGGGCGAGGAGAGCACCGTCCGGGCCATGGCGGTGGATAAAAAGGGTGGCTATATCATCGACCACCGGGGCTATACGGATCACGATTTTATGAACCTGTTCACCGGCGGCTTCTACGACTATACCGACTTCCAGATGGCCGTATGCACTAACACCATGGACGGCGTGGAGCATACCTACTACTTTGCCGCGTTAGGCGACGAGATCATCGCCTGCATTGAGGAACTCACGGAGTCGGACGAAAACGGGGAATTGGATGCTGATACCATAGCGGGTCTGAATGAATTTTACACCCAGGCGGCCCAGCAGACGCCCGGCATATATATGGGAGTCACCAAGGATGGCAGCCAGGTCGTCACCCATGTCGGGATCGATTTCCAGACGGCGGATCAGAATGCGCTGGTGAACTCCGGCATGGTCAGCGGCAGCTACCAGGGCAACATGGCGGACGGCAAGCTCAGCCTCTCCGCTACGGTCAGCGAGTTTGAGAAAAGTGGGATGACATGTACCATCACGCCAGTATATGGGGCGGCGGAGTAAGACGCTCGTTTCCAGACCGGATGTATTCACTGGCATGGCGGTCCTATCCGGCGTGATTGCTCTTGTGCTTGCGAGAACCGGCCGGAAAAAATGAAGCGGTCAGGCAAGCGGATTTGAGGATAGGGAAGAAAGAAGTAATTAGAGTTTATCGGCTGATGAAAAAGTGGAGGCGTAACTTTATGGCAATTGATCTGGTAAGCGATATACCGTATTTCCAACTGACAAATTCTCAACGGGTTTGTATGGGCCTGACCCCAGTGGAACCCGGATGGGAGTGGATGCGCACGACCCAGGAAGGCAAGGAGGGCTGGAAGTGTTGGATTTGTTTTGATGGGGATATTATCCGCAAAAGGCTTTTGGTAGGACCGGAAACCTACATTGAAAGTACCCTGGAAGAACAAACGCTGGAGGGGCGAACGGTCATTCTGTCTCGAAATGGCCGGGGCAAGGCCAGGCCGATTTCCCTTATTGACTTAGAACGCCGTCCATTGGGGATGCACTTGCATTATCGCGGACGACAACATCAGTTCTCCATAGAACACATGGATAGCGGCCGCATCTATTACAATGCAAAGTTAGATACGAAAATGCCGTCAGATTTGAAGGAATTTGCGGATTGGGCCAGGCGCTGGGAAGCAGAAACGACGCCAACAGATATGGAAGAACTGACAATGCTGCTGTGCCTGCAAAAGCGCCAGAAACTGCCCTATCGTGAAGGAGACTTCTTTCGTTATCCCTTGGGACGGCGGCAGTTTGGGTATGGACGTATTCTGCTGGATTATAACAAACAGCGCAAACGCAAGGAGCCGTTTTGGGATATTCTGAAAGGCGTAAGTCAGCGGCCTTTGTTGGTTATGCCTTATCGGATTATCAGTGATTATTCTAATCTTTTACCGGAAGAGCTGCGGGACTTACCTACTATGCCATCCTTTTACATGGAAGACCTTCCTATTGCGGCGGGAGATTATCCAATCGTGGGGAATCTGCCTCTGGAGGCAGATGAATTAGACTTTCCTATCCATTATGGGAGGAGTATTCCCTGGCAGAAGGAACCCAAAGTGGTCTTCCAATGTGGAACGGTTTTCCGGGAATTGGAGGGAGCGGAGCCGCTGCAATACTGTGACCATTTTCAAAATTGGGGCGTAGCACAAGAAATATTCCAAAGCCGTTACACTTTGGAGCGCTGCATTGCCGACAATAACAACAGTGTTTATTGGACTGAGCATGGGTACAAGCTGCGTAGCCCCGCTTTTCGCCCCAATTTGGAGAAAGTTTGTGAACAAATGGGAGTGAACATAAAAGACCTGCCAGCTAAACTATAATCTAGCTATCAGAATAGGCGGGTTTGTCAATGCTTCCCTGGAAGGTCCTTATGCGCAGACCGAACGGATCTCGGCATGGGAGCACCGCAGTAGATTTGAAAAAGACAGTATGCAAACGGAGGGGTTCATCATGGAACTGGAATGGGAACAGAGCCGAACATCTACCCGCTCCTCTCTCGCTGTGCCGGGCGCCATCCTGGGCGCGGTGCTGGGGGCGGACTGCCTGCTGGCAATGTCGCGGTTCGGCGACATCCCGACCGTGCTCTGCGGGGCGGTGATCGCCCTTTTCGCCGTCCGGGGTGGAGCGCTGACCGCCAGCAGCGGAGGACGAAGCGGGACGCTGCTGGCCCTGCCCTGGGTGCTCCTCTTTGACTGCCTGAGCCATCATCTCTGCTTCGCCTTGGAGTCCGCCCCCGGCGACCCGACGGGGGTCTGGCGGGTGTTTCTCAGCCTGGAGGCCCTGCCCACTTGGTACTGGGTACGGCTGGCGGCCCTGGCGGCGGTATCCCTGGTCGTCTGGTCAGTGCTGTTCCACCGCGCCGGGCGGGAGCGGCTTATGCTGATGCGGGCTCTCCAGCCTGTCCGTGTCAAGCAGGACCCGGCCCCGGCGGCGATGGAGCTCTTTCTGCCGGAGCCCGGATGGATTCGGCCCCATCTCCTGGTGCGGAAATTCTCCCAGGGGTTCTGGCTGGCGGTGCTGTTCCTGTGCCTATGGCTGGACCGGCTGACGGGCCAGACGGCCCTTTGGTCGCGGGCCGCCGTGGGGATGGGCTTCAGCCTGCTGCTGATCACCTCCCTCCAGGGGCCGTCCGGGCGGCTCTGCGCCGGGGCGAACTGGCTCTATGTCCAGTGGGAGGGGCGGCTATGGAGAGTGCCTATGAACCGAGTCATTGACCCAGAGCTTCGTGTTCCGCTGTCCCAGCTGGCGCGGGTGTGGGAGATGCTGCCCCAGCCCCGGCGGGGGGCCTTCCGCTCCACCGTGGCCGCGGTAATTGCAGAAGGGAAGCTGGAGGACTGCCGGATCGAAAAGCCGCAGCTGATCCGGCAGTCCCCCTGGGAATGGGTGGTGTCCGACAGCCAGAGCGTCCAACACATCATTCCGAAGGTCTATCCCGGCTTCACCCCAGTCCCCGGCGAGGCGGAACGGGTACAGACTGCGCCAACCGTCCGGTGGATCAATCCGGCGGCCACAGTGCTGATCACCGCTGTGTGTCTCGCGACGGGGATGCTCATGGGCATCCAGGAGGAGCGCCGCCCCGAGGCCCCGCTGCCGCCTCCCGCGGAAGAGCTGGCGGAACCGGAGGAAGCGGCCCCCTCCGCCACGGAGGCTGTTGTGCCGGAGGTCATCGGGGATTACATACTCAACGGCCTGACCCTGCGTACCGACGACACTTTCCGGGCCACGACCAACGAATTTTGGGATCAGGAGCATGATGTCTATTACCAGATCGAGCTGCACTTTGGCGTGGACGAGGACGCCGCCCGAATGACTTTGGAGAAAGCCGGGGGCGAGGATGCCCGCTGGCTGCGACCGGAGGACGGCGGAGCCCTCTGGCGGCTGGGGGAAAACGGCGTGGCATATCAATATAACCTGCGCACGGCCCGCCTCCCGGACGGGGAGCTCTCCCATACCGGCGTGGCCCTCTCCGAGCGGGGGACCATGCTGATCCTCAGCTGTGTCCACGAGGAGGAGATCGAGGAGGAGACGGCCCGTGGTACGCTGCTCTATATGCTGGAAAACCTCCAGTTCACCGGACCCGCCATTACGGAGGAGAACTACCAGGAGCAGCTGCGTCCGGCGGTGAGCCTGGGATTCAACTACTGCGGGCAGGCGTTTTTCAAGGCCCCGGAGGGGATGTTCCCCTACAGCGCCTATCTGGACACCTTCATGCCCTGCGGTGGGGAGGTGAACTACTACGATGACGGTATCTCCATGATGACCAAGGCCCACGGCCTCCGGGTATCCGCCGCCGTGGTGGCCAGCGAGGGGACCGCCCTGGACGTGGTGCGGGAGATCTATGAGGATCTGAAGGCCGCTGGGCGGCAGTACGATGAGAACAACTTCCTGGAGGACGCCTACAACGAGGAGGGCAACAACGCCTGCCGGGTGGCTGTCTACTACGACGGGGGCCGCACCCGGGTCACGGCGCTGGTGGCCATGGAGAAGTGGGATGGCTACTATCTGTTCAAGGAGCTGACCTGCCTGCCCGAAGAGATGGACGGGGAGTATAAGGCGGTCTTCAAGGAGATGGAAACGGTCTGCGGCATCGAGGTGTCCGTCATGGAAGACCTGGGACGGCAGCAGAAATGACGGGGGGGGTGGAGACATGAAAACAGAACGGAAGGAGCGGGTGCTCCTGGGGATCCTCGGCGCGCTGCTGGGTTCCATCCTAGGCAGCGTATTCATCGTGTTCGAGGGGCAGTCGAGGAGCTTCTTCTCTGTCATTTCCGGCGTAGTAATGGCAGTTCTCACCCTCCAGGGCTACGCCCAGTTGGCCGGGCGGCAGAGCAAGCGGGGGGCCGTCATCTCCCTGGTCATCATGGCCGGGATGTGCGCGCTGGCAAACCAGGTGAGCTGCACCATCGCACTCATGGAGATGGTGGAACCGCTCCAGGGGATGGACTTTCTGGAGGTGTTCGGGGGCTTCGGGGAGCTGATGGAGGTCCAGAAGATCCGCTCCTGGTATCACTGGCAGCTGGTGCTGCTGTACCTGTTCTGTCTGGGCGGCAGTCTCCCGATCCTGGTACGGACCTTCCGGAAGCCAAAGGCTCAGACGGCGGCACAGCGTCGGGCGGCGTCGGACGAGGTGCCGCCGGGCAGGGAGCCGGAGCCGGACGAGGAGAAGCCGGAGCTCCAGGGCACCTTTTACACCTTTCAAAAGGCATGGATGAAGCCCCTGCGGATCAGTGCCGGTGGGTTTGCCGCGGCGCTGATGGTGCTGCTGGTGGCCCTCCTGACCCTGACGCCCGCGCTGGAGGAGCAATTCCAGGCGGATCTGGAAACCGGGATGATCGTGGGCTGCTTCCTCAGCTGCATTCCCCTATTGTGGATCACCCTGACCATTACCCGGCAGTGCAACCACTTCCAGTTCCTCTATGTCCGGGCCGCTGGGAAGCTCTGGCGGGTAAACCTGATAAAGTTCTGCCGGGTGGGGGACTTGGAGATCCTGCCACCGGCGCGGCAGGCGGTCATCCGGGAGGACATCCTCTGGGAGCTGGAAAATATTCTGAACGGTGATTTCTCCGCCTGCCACTCCGGGGCCATCACCGAACTGCGGAACATCCAGGCAGAAAAAGAGAACCGCTGGAGCTGGATCGTCTCCTACGAAAAAGAGGACGGGACCCGTAAGAAGCTGAAGATCCCCAAGGGCTACCCGGAGTTCGTACCCGTTGTGGGGATGGAGCGGGCTCAGGAGCCCGTACCCAGCCGGTGGCTGCCGGGACTGGTGGCGCTGGCGCTGGCGGTGATCTTCATGGGCGGAAGTGTTGGCTTTGACCAGTGGCGTACGCTTCAAAAGGGAGATGCTGCTCCCGATTCGGTTCCCGACGCTGGGCAAGAGGAAGCGGAGGAGCGGGAGGTTTTGGAGTTCCCCGTCCGGGTGCCGGAAACTGCCACAGAATTTGTGATTTCGGAGATCCGGTTCCGAATGGACGCGGATTTCCAGTACAGCCGTCGGCGTTTTGTAGATGGCAAAACAGGGACCTCCTATCGGGTTTACACCCAGTACGGTGTGGATGAGGACGACGCCTGGGACACCCTGACGGATCATGTTCGGAGCGACGACCCCCTCTACGACCGCTTTCAGGCGGCGTATCCGGGCGAGGAGCTGCTTGGGCCGCTGTATGAGACAGCCAAATACAATATTGTATCCGTATATTTTACGGACAGCACCGTCCACCACACCGCTGCCGCCCTCTCCGATACCGGGGCTCTTTTCACCCTGGAGGCGGAGCATACCCAGGCGGGCCAGCCCCCGGAGGAGGTCCTGGAGAATTTGATGTATACCCTGAAGAGCGTCCGCTTTGAGGGGCCGGAGGTGACGGAGGAGAACTACCAGACCCGTATTCACCTCTCAGAGATCCGGAACTGTAGCTATATGGCGACCGCTTATATCAAGACAGACCTCTTTGGCCACGATGCTTTTGTGGATGTCTACGTCCCCTACAGCGACGCGCCCATCTATGCCGCCGATGGGCGGGCAATCCGCACGGAGGCCCATGGGCTGCGAGTCTACGCCTCCGTTCTGCCGGGGGAGAACGCCAAGGAGGTCATGGAGGACCGGCAGCAGGTGTTGGCCTCCACGGGGCAGATCTATGAAGACGGCGTGGACGACCAGACCTATCGGGAGGATTTGGATGTCGCCTGTATGCTGACGGTCTACGATGAGAATGGACAGAAGCGGAACGCTGTGCTGTACGCCGAGCGTATGTGGGAGGGCTATTACCTCCTCCGGGAGATCACCGGCATACCGGAGCAGATAGACGAGGAGTACCTGTCGCTTCTGAAGGAGCTGGAGGACATTTTCGGTCTGACCATGCCGGTGCTGGAGCAGTTGGGGGAGTGACGGAGTATTATCCGGGGATTGATTGGGCAGAGCAGGTTTGAGGGATACAAGGAGGGACCTAGTGGGACTTTTTGACAGATTTAGGAAAAGCAAAGAAGAATCCGCACTTCAATTTGACAACTACCCGTTCAAGCTGGCGGTTATTCAGAAGCTGATGTATGGGCAATCGCTCTTGGGAGCGCCCTACCGGGGCGGAGATCAGTATTTCGAGGAATATCCGGATTTCGCTGAGGTGTCAGAGGAAGAGTCCATCCGCCGTTTGGAACCATATATCCAGCGAGCTAATCACTTCTTCCAGGAATTGAAGATACCCTGTACCCTGGCGGAGCGCATCGTGGAACTCTATGTAGGGGAGGAGCTGGATGTGTATTACCAGATCAACCCCCAGTGGATGGACTTCGACGAACACTTTCAGGACGGCAGGGACTTCGATATTACGGACATCAGCGAGCGGGAGATCCGGCAGTTTCCAAACCTGGCCATCATCATCTTCAACATGTACCATACCCCGCCCAAGGCATTGGTTGAGAAGCTGAAGAGCTGGGGAATCGAGGTCCGCGTCCAAGATTGAAAAAGGAAGGATCATTATGGGAGTATTTCTACAAACCGCCCTGTTCCCCGGCTGCGATGAATCCGTCGCCCGTGATGCTATAGAAGCGGCGGCAAAGAATCCGGTGTTTCAGATCGACCCGGAAACATGCCGGTATGCGCAGAACTATGAGGGTACGCAGGTTCTGATGGAGGGGGACTGCCTGGGCTTTGCCACGCTTGCCAAGACGCTGGCCGACCTCTCCGAGAATCCTGTGATGCTGCTATACATCTACGATGGGGACTTTTGGGGCTATGACTTCTACGGCAGAAAGGAAGAGGACCATTTCAGGACCCGCCCTGACTGCTTCGGCCCTGTCAGCCCGCGGGAAAAGCAGCGCCTGTCCGGCAATCCGGCGGTGCTGTCGGGGTGGCTCCCTACCTGGGACACTGGCATGATGCGGCGCTATCTCGTCCACTGGTCTGACCTGGATGAAGAGGCGATGGAGGAGACTGCCTGCCCCAACGACCAGTTCACATACGGCGACTGCTGGCAGATGACAGACTTCATGGCCCGGATGGGCTTCCCCTGGGCCTTCGACCAAGTGCAGGAGGCCCCGCCCCTCCGGCCAACCTATCCCACGCTGAAGGAGATCCTGGAGCGGGAACTGCCCCCTGTCTCCAAAGAGCCGCCGCCGGTGGGACAGGCCCTGCTGGACAAGCTGCCCACTGCGCTGTCCTTTGACTACATCCGGCGTTTGCTGGAGGAGGACGGCGTAAGGGAGTTCGGCTTCCCGGAGAAGACGCCGCCGGAGATCATGGAGGAGGTCAAGCAGCACCGGTGGACGGTGAACCTTCCGGAAATGAATCCGCTCTGCCAACGGCTGGCGGTGCTGGCGGCCTTCTGCGCCTTCTGGCTGCAGGGGAGCATCGCCTGGGGTCTTCTGGACCACGCCACCTACGAGCCGAGGTATGGAAACTTTCCCAAGCCCACCGATGTCTATGTGCTCCGGGCCAGGGCGGCGCTGGCGGATTACTCCAAGCGCCATCGGGCCTGGAGGGATCTGGAGCGACTGATAGCGTTGGATCCGGACAACCGGGCGCTGTATGAGTCGGAGAGCAAGCGGTGGAGGGACTTGGAGCGGGCCCGGGAGCCGGATATGTCCCAGTATCACGAGAGGATCATGCGGGAGTTTGCGGACAAGAGACGCAAGGAGGAGGAGCGGGAATCCCGGCGGCTCCAATTGATTCTGGAGAAGCGGAGGAAAGGGAAAAAGTGACGCTCTGATTTTCGGGTGGCTTTCCATTTTTCTAAATTATAACGGGGGTGGGGCGCAAGAGTAACGGACTTGCGCCCCTATCTTTCCAGAGAAATATTCTCCCAATCATGCGACCATTCTTGGCGTGTGACCCCTTATTTTTGAAAAGGTTCTTGACAAATCTGTCTACATGATGTAGTCTATACAAAAGACTACATTATGTAGACATGAGGCTATACTTATGGCAGAAATTCAATTAGGGGCTGTGGAGGCCCGCTTTGCGGACATCATCTGGGAGAGAGAGCCGGTGACATCCGCCGAGCTTATAAAGCTGGCCGCGGCGGAACTCACCTGGAAGCGGACAACCACACATACGGTACTGCGCCGGCTCTGCGACAAGGGCCTGTTTCAAAACAATAACGGCGTGGTGACCTCTCTCCTGTCCCGGCAGGAGTTCTATGCCCGTCACAGCAAAAAGTATGTGGATGAAACCTTTGCAGGTTCGCTCCCCGCTTTTCTCGCCGCATTTACCAGCGAGAAGAAGCTGACAGCCGAGGAAATCACCGAGATTCGCGAGTTGATCGACAAGGCAGGTGAATGACATGGGCGATCTATTCCTGAAAACTCTGAACATGAGCATTGCCGCAAGCTGGCTGATTTTGGCGGTGATGCTGCTGCGGTTCGTGCTGAAAAAGGCGCCGAAGTGGATCGCCGTCCTTCTGTGGGGGATTGTCGCTGTGCGGCTGGTGGTTCCCTTCTCCTTTGAGAGCGCGTTGAGCCTGATCCCCAGCGCCGAGACTTTCAACGCCCATAACATCCAGTATGAGACGCCCGCCATCAGCAGCGGCATCCCCGCCATCAACCATGCGGTTAACCCCATCCTGGGCGAGACCTTCGCGCCGAACCCGGCTGCCAGCGTCAATCCACTCTATGTCTGTACGTTTATTGTGTCGGTGATCTGGCTCGTTGGTATTGCCGCCATGCTGCTGTATGCAGTCATCACTTATGTGCAGGTACACCGGAGCGTTGCGGAAAGAGCGCCCTATGAAGGAAACATCTTCCTGTGCGACCAGGTGAAGTCCCCGTTTATTCTGGGACTGGTTCGGCCCAAAATCTATTTGCCCTCCAGCATGGACGCGATGGCCATGGAACCGGTGATCGCCCATGAAAAGGCGCATCTGGCAAGGCGTGACCACTGGTGGAAGCCGATGGGCTTTCTGATTCTGGCGGTTCATTGGTTCAACCCGCTGTGCTGGGCGGCTTATGTGCTGCTGTGCCGGGATATTGAAATAGCCTGTGATGAAAGGGCCATCCGGAAGATGGATCTGGATGGGAAGAAGCACTACTCCACCGCCCTGCTGGAGTGCAGTACCCAACGGCGATTGGTGACCATTTGCCCGCTGGCCTTTGGAGAAGTTGGCGTAAAAGAGCGGGTGAAAAATGTGTTGAATTACAAAAGGCCGACGTTTTGGGTCATTGCTGCGGCTGTCGTTGCCTGCGCGGTGGTGACGGTATGTTTTGCAACGAATCCGGTGACAGAAGAGCCCAACACTCCAAACGCAGAACGTCCCACTTTGATAATGAACGATGACGCCTATGTTGATCCGTATATGCCGGTGTCCAGCCTGCCCTATGGCTACCAGTCCGCCGGGAAACTGACAAGCGAGCAGGCAAACAATACAGGACTTGAGGGTATTGAGTATTTTGTCCACCCGTCTGAAACGGAGGATTTTTATACCTATCAGGAGTGCGGAACACCGATTGATCTCAATACAGTGGACAGCGAACAAAGGCAATGGGCCTATATGCGCTGGATACCGGTAGAGAATGATGGAGTTGAAAATCGAAAATTGACCCTTGACGATGTGGTCTTGCTGTCGCAAAAGGGAGATGCGCTGACCTGGTCGGATTTTGAGCGGTATCAGGGACGGGAGATCGGCTCAGGTCTGTATATCATGCGTTACGAGATTGATGACCTCTTTGATGTCCTGGTGGGCGGATATTCGGACGAGACGCCTTGGTATATCTATCTGTGTGTCAACAGTGAGTCGGTGGATCGCATTGATATTCGGACAGAGGATGTTTCCACATTCATTGAAGCACACAAAAATGATGTGCCAAAGGCCGTTGAACCCAAACCTGATGGCGGCGGCGAACCTGCGCCGGAAGAACCTGATTTTTCCACTCTCTCCGAAGACACTATTCGTCAGGCAATTTTGGAGCAGAATCGTTCCACCAGTGCGATAAACTTTTCCACAGACCCGGACAGTCCTGTATCCTGCGTCAGTTTTATAGAGCTCGCCTGTATCGTTGCGGATGGAAATGACTTTTCAGAATATACTCACTACGGCTGGGCGCTCTATGAGGAATATAGGGTCACGGACGACGGTTTGAGAACAGTCCGCGGCAGCCATACCCCTGTTGCCATCACATTGCGGGAAGACCCGTCCGGCACGCTTACATTGAAGGAATACTGGAAGCCCAGGGACGGCAGCTACTATGCACAAGACATCTGTGAAAAGTTCCCGGCACACATTGTTGAGGACGGCATGGACAGCCAGAAGTTCATCCTTCAGCAGATGCAGGAATGCTATGCCCAGGCGGTAGCATTTACCGGACTGGATACCAATCAAGTAATTGGGACGCTCATTGAGACGATTTGCAGCAGCCCCGCACAGTCCTCCAATCCTGAGGATTATATCAAGGAACACTTCATCGAGTACCGGGAACTGACATACTATGGCCGGTACACCCTGAAATACTGCTTCGCCGAGTTTTTGAAAGGCGGGCAAACTGATTTGCGCGGTCATATTATGAGAGCTGCCATTGATGACCTGGCACCGGAGGCCCAACTCAAGCTATATACAGAAACCGGACAGGAATATTTCGACGCATGGAAAGACGCCGCAATAGCCGTTGAGCAACAGCATGATATGGAATGGATCGAAACGCATCAACCGGCGATCTATCTCCTTTTACAAATGATAAATGAATAGAGCAGCCCCTCGATGAACAGATGGAATTGTTATACGAAATCTTGGCGACGATCCAGAGGCAGATATGCGAATGTGGCTCCCAAAACAGGCAATGGAGTTGTTCGCAACCAACGGACCATGAATACAGGGCTGATTCTATTTAGGATAGTGCCTTGTAGATCGAGAGATTCCTTGCTATAATAGGGTGAAAATTCAGTGCTGCGCCCAAGCGGCGGAAGAAGCGTTCTCAGCCAGCGGAGGAATAGGCCAGACCCTGCCGTAAAACCGTTCAAGACGGGAGACGTGCCAAAACGTCTCCCGTCTTTTGATATACCCCGGAAAAATTTTTTGTACATTAAAGGCAAAACCAGCCAACTGCGCGTCTAATGGGCAGAAAGGAGGGAGGACGCTTGACCGAACAGGAATACATCCGCCGGGCGGAATCCTTGAAAGAACAGCTCTACCGCACCGCAGCAGCTTATTTGGGCAGTCCTTCCGACGCTGTAGACGCGGTGGATGAAGCGTTCTACAAGGGATTTCTTGCCTACCATAAGCTGCGGCAGCCGGAGTTTTTCGACACCTGGCTCACCCGCATCCTGATCAATGTCTGCAACAGTGAACTGCGCCGCCGCAAGCGGGAGCTGGCCGTGGCCGAACTGCCCGAAACCGCCCGGGAGGAATTGGACGCCCTGCCCTTGAAAGAGGCGCTGCGCCGCTTGCCGAAGGACCTGCGGGATGTGATCATCCTGCGCTATTTCACCGGCCTCACCCTGGAGGAGACGGCGCAGGCCCTGGATATTCCCCGGGGCACTGTCTCCACCCGGCAGAAGAAGGCCCTATCCCTGCTCCGGCTGGAGCTGACTGACGAATAGAAGGAGGATGTCAGATGGAAAGTCGAACGGTAGAATTTCAGGCCATGCGAAACGAATTGGCCTCGCCTCCCAAGCAGCTGGAGGACAGCGTACAGCGCGCCCGGAGACGCGCCCGGCGCACCCGGCTACTCCGCCGATTCTCGGCCCCTCTCGGGACCGTCGCCTCGGTCGCCGCCTGCTTTGTGCTGATGGTGAACCTTTTTCCCACCTTCGCCCTGGCCTGCTCCAATGTGCCTGTCATCCGGGAGCTGGCCGCCGCCGTTGCCTTCTCCCCCAGTCTGTCCGCCGCAGTCGCCCACGACTATGTGCAGTATATCGGGCAGTCCCAGACGGTGGAGGGGGTAAAGGTGGACCTGGGATACGCCATTGTGGATCAGCACCAGATGGTATTCGTCTATGCAATAGACGGGGGCAGATTCTATACCAGCCCGGAGCTGCTCGATGAAAACGGGGATCATATTGCTGCTGCCTACTCCACATCCACTGTCAAAGGGGATATGAGCGGGCAGTCAAACGGCATGGAGTCCATGATCCTCTCCTTCAGCGCACCGAACGACCTGCCAGAGCGATTCACAATCAATATGTACTTCCTGGCAGAGCAGCAGCCGGAGACGTCAGCCATGCCCGCTCCTCCAAAGGCGTCCTCGGGAGAGTCGATAGAGGACTGGTCAGACCCGAGAAACGACCCCGGCGTGCTGTGCTTTCCCTTTGATGTGACCCTGGATATGGACCGCATCGCCCAGCCCATCACCGTCCCGGTGAACCGTTGGGTAGAGCTGGACGGACAGCGCATCCAGGTGGAGCGGCTGGAATACATGCCCACCCGCACCATCCTCTATTTGAATGAGGATCAGGCCAACACCGCCTGGCTCAAATCGCTGAAATTCTGGTTTGAAGACCAGTCCGGCCGCCGGTATGAGGAAAAGGACGGCTCTCTGGTGTCCAGCAGTACACAGGAATCCCCATCCCAGCTCACCTACTATTTCCAGAGCTTCTACTACGACCCGCCCGAGGGACTGACCCTGTGCATTGATAAGGCGGAGTGGCTGGACAAGGACGCGCCCCATGTGGTCGTGGACCTGACCAGCGGCGAGTCCACCGGTCTGCCTGCGGGTGTGGAGCTTGTGGATGTTTACCCTGTCGGAACCGGCGTGGAGCTTACCATCCTGTCACCGGCCATGCGGGAGCACTTTGCCCAGAGCCTTTCCCACACCTACTGGGACCCGGAGGGCGGCGAGCATGAATGGCACCAGATGTCCACCATCCGCGTGGACGCCGAGGACAGCGACAGCGGAGAAGCCAAACACAAGGAGGTTTTTTATCTGGACAACTATACCTGGGACACGGTAGAGCTGGAACTGAGCTATACCAGCGTGTCCGAGTACGCCGAGCCTGTTCGGGTGCCGCTGGCAGAGGAGTGACAGATTCTGAAAGAACCTCTCAAGTGTGCCGATTATAAAAAAGAGGGAGGAAGATTAGGGCGTCTGCTCAAGTCTTCCTCCCTCTTTTTGAGCTAAATTCCGGTGGTAGTGGTAGAGAAAATTTTCCAGCGACCCAGTTCCCTTTATGAGCTGACTGGCCGCCTGAAGCACATTCCATTCAAGGCTGTCATCCCAGCTCTCCACCTTTTCCAGTGATAATATATACCAGATCGTGCCGCACATGCATCCATCGTCACATAAACAGAGCACCGGAAGGCGGGTGTTCTCATAACTGGCAAGCGTCTTCCGCCTGTTACTGCGGTTTCGCTTTACATCTTCCTCCCATTCCGCCGGACTTAATTCAACGACAGCCGGAGATCCGTCCAGCGAAACAATGTCGCCGGGTTCAAAGGGATCAAGCAGCGGAATATAGGCATCCTCGAAGCTGTCCGCCATACTTCCGGCAATATAGCAGTATCTTCCTTCACGTTCACAGGAAGCACGCTCTATTTCCGCTTCTGCGTCAAACCGCTGGTGAATTTGCGCTTTCAGCTTTTCATCCGTAGTTGTACCGGCAATTTCCCGAAGGGCATCTAATATCTCTGGCCTCGGCAAGGCAGAGTTCCAGATGATGGTCGCTTTCTCGGAATCTGAAAACGCAACGCCATGTTCTTTGTAGTAATTCCGTGTGAAATCGGGTATCGGTAATTCTATCATGATCGTTAGTCCCTTCTATAGGAAGGCATCCTTCACTTCCGACCAAGACTTGCCGTTCCCTTTTCGTCCAACAAAGCTGTTAATTTCTTTTCCCAATTCCGGTTTTGTGTGGATCAATGGGGACAGCACAGCAAAAGGTTTCTCCTCATCGGTCAGTTCTCCCGTCCATCTGGCCGCGCGGTATAGACTTGAAACCCTGGAACTGACCCCTTTATGACTGAGGAAATGGTTATGCTTGAACGCACCTGTGCATAAAAAGCCGTCCTTGTCAATGGACAGGTGTGATATGCAGCAGCAGTCCCGGTTGTCTCCTATATCCAAAATAAGTACCCGGCAGGGCTCGGCATAGGGCAGACAATCAGCCACTACAATGTCTCCTGGCTGAAAGGGTACTGGAAGATTGGGACCATCACCGAGGTAATCAAACAGATCCCTCCAACCCTCCTGAAAATCAGACCTGGAATGTTCACACTCGAAATACCAAAGTTCCCGTGTGCTGTTCAGATACCAGGTACAGTGTTCTCTCAGCCCATCCTTGCCATCTGGTATGTATTTTGTGATGGTATAGTTTAATCCTTCAAAGGCGCAGTCATCCGTATTCTCTTCTGCCAGCTGCTCAAGATAGCGGATAGCGGCGTCGAACTTCGTGAAAAATTCGTTGTCAAACAAACAGCTTCCATCGTCATCATAGCTGGATGCTTTCATCCAGAATATGGATCCCTCCGGGCCGCTGTACCGCTCTGCTAAGGCAGTACGGCAGGAGTGAGCAAAGCGGGAAGCACAGATCGTGTATGGTTCCCCATCAAAAGCCAATAGCGGCTCGGCCTCCCGAACGATCTGTTCCAGAACAGGCAGCTTTCGCTCGATCGGCGCAGGGGCATATGCGACAATATCAGCGCAGAACATGGAGATAGATTTGAATTTGGGCAGTTCCACCCGAAGATAATCCCGCATCTCCCGGGATTCTATAAAGGACAGGGATTCTTCAAGATACGATTTCACTTCCATTATCTGCGCCCCCGTTCATCATCCGCCGTCTCCTCCCGCCCCATCAACGAAGCGCTGTACCTTACCTTCATCCCTTCTTTTCCGGATCCTTCCAGGATTCTTCAAACGATTCCGGATTAAATGGGTGCTCGGAATATTCGGTCACGGTTCCAGCGGATGACAGCTTGTACCAGTACGCCACGCCAAAGGAGCTCCCGGTGTACTGTTTGAGAACAAACAGGACCTCTTGCTCGTCAGACGCCGAAGCCGAGGGCTTCAATGTGCCAATAAAATTGATGCTTTCATCCCAGCGAGCGGACGTCGCGGCAATGCAAACGTGCCGCCACTCCTCCGAAGCAGCTCCATTGTACCTGGCGGATATGACCTGCACCTCACGGGCGCCGTTCCACGCTCTAAGCATCCGCCACCCCTCTTGTTGATATTCAGCCATCGCATCCAGCCCGGCGGGGATCCTTTGGGTATAATGAACCTTATCATCATCCTGATAGAGACACATCGCGCTGCGGATGGTATAACCGCCGATGGTGAAGACATACCCGGATAGCTCGCCGTCCAGCAGCTCCGCCTCCTCCAGCTCCCGCTCCTCTCTGGCATCGGCCCAAAGGCCCGTGAAAACGATATTGTCATCCAAATGGGTGCGGAGGGTCTTCATACCGCTGCTCTCGTTGGCTTTGTAGCTGTTCCGCAGAAGCTCGTCCAGGGTATAAACGGTGTCCTTATCCGCGTTTATCTGCTGAATCAGGTCATCCGCTGCCTGCTGCGCAATATCGCTGCCAGTTTCCGTCCCGGGTTTGTCCGTCCGCCCGAGGAAGCCGTCCAGCCAGTGAACGGCGAACACAAGCCATAGAAGGTCATATTGAGACTTCCTGGTTTCATCTCGGGAGCCGAACTGCATGGGTACATCGTACCTGACGGCCAGATCCTTATAGTCGGGAATCCTGCTGTTATAATACTCCTCGAACTGCTTGCGCCCCTTCTTCCCTTTCCCCAGGGAGGACCGGCTGGCCCGCAGCACACACGTATCCTGGCTGAAACCGAGCATCATGCCATAGCGGTTGTAGAGAACGCCTACTTCCGCAAGCTGCTTTTTGGCGAGGTCGTGGTGGCCTATGATAATGCTCCTGCCGGGATACCCTTCATAGTAATCGGCGGCCTTCCTGATTTCCGTCTCGCAGCCCATGGATTGAATGTGCCGGTAGAGACTGAATGCGGCTCCGTAGGGGGCCTTCCCATCATAGAAGACCGTAACCACGGATTTCCCCTCCGTGGGAACCTGCCGCCGGTATTCCGGCTGTTCTCCCAGCTGGTAATATTGATCCCCGGGGTGGCACACATGGTGCTTGCGCCAAAGGCCGCGCTCCAGCAGCTTCTCCCGGATCAGATGGCCCTTGGTCGGTACGCCCAATAACTTCCCGACAAGCTTCACCAGCTTCACGGAAATCCCCGCCCTCCGAACCAGACAGGTAGTGACCCCGTACTTGTTGCCGCCCGCTATGTCGGCACGCATACTGTTGCCCACATGGGCCATCTGAGATTTGTCCACACCGTACTTGGCAGCGATGGCCTCAAATCCGCTGGTTTCCGGCTTTCTCGCCCTGGCGACGCAGTAATCCGCCCCCAGGTCCTTGCAGGCTCCCTCTGCCAACTCATGCTGGGCGTTGGTCAGCAGCACAACCGTAAAGCCCATATCTTTCAGACCCCGCACCAGCTCCCTGGCCTTGTCCGGCATGGTTACGGTCAGCATAGGCGCGTTGGCCTCAAACTTGTTTATGAAGCTATCGTCGATGGTATCATCAATATCATAGGAAATCAGCTTGATCCCGTTCTCCTTCAGCCGAGCATAGTTGATTTGATAGATGTCCTCCTGATAGACATCCGGAACGTAGACCATCAGTTCATCGTCCGAAAAGCGCTCCAATGACCTCAGGAAGTCCTCTCTGTTTGACTTTTCTTCCTGCAGCATGGCGAGGGCTTTCTTACACAAATACTCCACTGCCTTTTGGGGCATTTTCTTTGGTTTCCACAGGGCTAACAGTAATTTGGTTGCTGTGTCCAGTTTCATAAATAGTCACCATGAGACCGCCATATGGCCCGCACAAGCAGGAGATGAACGAGTGCAGGCGGGCGGCCGCCTTTCTAAAAATAAAGGAAAAATAACGTTGCCATTTGCTCAAATCTCTTCATGCTTTGAGGTGCGCTTTTTCGTGACTCCGCATACCCGCAACATATCACAAATACCCCTATGCGTCAGTTTAGGATCCCGCGTATCCGGTGTCGGGGCTCCGTTCCCCTCTGAACCAATATTGTAGTGCATGAAGCGGAATTTGTAAAGCCTTGAAAATCAAGTTTGTAGGAAATATGTACAAAAATCGGTTCAATTATATATGATGAATTTTGTTGTCTATATTGCACAAGTTTTTGAGAAACGAACGTTCTTGCTCTTCGGCTCTTGCTGTGCGCTTTCCAAATGGCATCACCTCATTTCAGGCGGGAGCACGGAAAAATGCCGGTCAGATCACCTGACCGGCATCTTGTGTAGGATCGTCCGAGCTGTCTACATAAAAAAGGATGCAAACAGTAGGAGAATGACCAAAAAGCAAATATTTACTGCTGTAAAATAGCGAAAATAGGCCCCCTTTGCGGCGCTGTCCTCCCGCGCCACGAATTTGTACGAAATCAGACTCGCCATGGAGGCAATCAGCGTACCAAGTCCGCCGATGTTGACCCCGATCACCAGGGGTGCGAGGTTCTCCGTAAACCCGGACAGCAGCAGGGCCGCCGGGACATTGCTGATGACCTGGCTTGCAGCCGCTCCCACCAGCAGTTCGTTACCGGAAACAATCCGCTGGAGAAAATCATGAAAGGCGGGTATCCGCCCCATATTGCCGATGAAAACAAAGAATCCGACGAAGGTCAGCAGCAGGCTGTAATCCACCCGCCCGAAGATCGACCGGTCTATGACCAATATTCCGATGACCGTCGCCAGGAGGGCGGGACCGTAGGGGATCACCCTTGCTACCGTGAGCAGGTCCGCCACAAAGAGCAAGAGATATGCGGCCAGCTGGAGCTTTTTGTCCGAGAGATGGACGTTCTCGGCAAAGGAGACCGCAATAGGCGCATCATATTTCCTGGTTTGCACCGTGCTCCAGAGCATGACGAAGAGGAATGATACCAGCGTATATGGCAGCATCAGCAGGAGAAAAGAGCCAAGCGAGATTCCCGCCTTGCCATACAGATATAGATTTTGCGGGTTTCCTATGGGCGTCAGCATACTTCCCAAGTTGGCGGCGATGGTTTGCAGTACCACCACGGGAACGAGCAGCCTCCCTCTGGCCTCTGAGCCAACCAGGTCCAGGACAATGAAGGTAAACGGCACAAAGGTGATCAGAGCCACGTCATTTGTGACGGCCATGCTGGAGAAAAAGCAGAGCAGGACAAGAATCCATACCAGCTGCCGCGCCTTCTTCACCCGCTCCAGAAGCGCCTGTGCCACCCACTGAAATACGCCGGTCTTTTGCAGTCCGGACATGACGCCCATCAGGCAGAACAGAATGGCCAGGGTACGAAAGTCGATATAGGAGAGGTATTCTCCGTCTGGACGGACGAAGAACATGGATACCGTCGCCAGTGCAAGAGCAGCGCACAGAACCGTTTCCTGTTTGACAAAATGGATGATTTTCTTTTTCATTCTGGTTCTCCTCCATTTGAACGGATTCAGAAATACTATAAGGAGTGTGGCGGTGAACAGCTCTCCCTCTCAATGAGGTAAAACGGCAAGTCGATGTGCATCGGCAGCTGATGGTTCCCCTCGATACGGTCTATGAGGATTCGGAAAGCCAGCTGCCCAAGCTCGGCGATGGGGATATGGACCGTCGTCAAAGGCGGGGACGTATAGTTTGCCATCGGAATATCGTCAATTCCGATAATAGAAATATCCTTTGGCACACGCTTTTTCGCTTTCTTCAGTGCGCTCAGAGCGCCCAGCGCCGTTGTGTCATTCGCACAGAAGATGGCCGTTATGTCGGCCTGATTGGATAAAAGTTGATTGACGCCGCGGTAGCCCCCGTCGAGCGACAGTGTGACATCTGCAATCAGACGCCGGTTCAGCGGGATGCCATTTTTTTCAAGCGCCTGACAGTATCCCTCGTATCGAATCTCATTCTGCGTCTCGCCAATATATCCGATTTTCCTGTGGCCGAGATCAATCAGGTGGCTGACGGCCGTCTCACTGGCCAACAGGCCGTTGCATGTGGTTTGATCGTATTTTGCGTTGAGATAGTTGAGCCCCGTATATCCCACATATCGGAAATTTTTCTTGAGGACCTTCAAAAGCTCCGTCTCACATCGGCCCATGATAATGATGCCGGAGGACTGCTTGTCACAGATATTCCTCATATTTTCCAGGGTGAGAAAGTCTCTTTCCGTGTAAAGGTGCTTGACGATGTAGTTCTGCTTGTAGGCTTGCTCGTCAATACTCCTTGCCAGCTGCTGAAAAAAAGGGTCATCCATCGCCGTTTGCGTCCTTGCGAGCAGGCAGGAGATTGTCTGTGGTATGTCCCGCTGCCGCGAAGCAGTCTTCTTAAGCGCCTGCGCTGCCTTATTGGGGGTGTAGTTCTCCCTTTTTACAATTTCCCAAATCTTTTGGTACGACTCCTTGTCCTTTAGGGAGCCCTTACTGTTTAAGACTCTGGAAACTGTGGAAACGGAGACGTTGGCTTCCTTTGCAATTTCTTTAAGTGTCATAACACGCAGCTCCAGACATAATAAGATAAATTATATTATAGAGGAAAAGAGGGCCCGTGTAAACATCAAAAAGTGAAAACGTTTGCAAAATTCTATAGCAACGTTTGCAAAAACGAAGTGGAATTGTGTGAAAATATACGGTATACTAAATTTGCAGCACGGGACTTGAACCCCAGAACAAACCGCATTTTCTTAACGATTTACCCATTTGCAAAATCTAGCGGGAGACATTTCACTGAAGGAGGAAACGATATGAGCTGGCTGAAACATGTCATCGGAACGGAAAAGGCTATTATCGCGATGCTGCATATGCAGCCGATGCCCGGCGATCCCTACTATGACAGGAAACGGGGGATGGAATGGGTGATCGAAAAGGCAAGGGCAGATCTGGACGCTTTGCAGGAGGGCGGCGTAGATGCCATTATGTTCAGCAATGAATACAGCCTCCCCTACCTGACAAAGGTCAAAACGGAAACCGTAGCGGCAATGGCCAGAGTCATTGGCGAGCTTCGCCGCGACATAGAGGTCCCATATGGCGTCAATGTTCTGTGGGACCCCATCGCGTCCCTCGATCTGGCCGCGGCGACGGACGCGAAATTTGTTCGGGAGATTTTTACCGGCGCATACGCCAGCGACTTCGGCGTATGGAACACGGACTGCGGCGCAACCGTCAGGCACCAGCGGGAAATTGGAGCGGAGCATGTAAAGCTGCTCTACAACATCGTCCCGGAAGCCGCCAAATACCTCGCCGACAGGGAGATCGAGTCCATTGCGAAGACCACGGTGTTCAACTGCCGTCCGGACGCGCTCTGTGTCTCCGGCGCCACGGCGGGAGCCGCGACAAATCCGGATCTTCTCAAGCGTGCGAAGTCTGCGGCGGGGGACACGGTGGTGCTGGCGAACACCGGATGCAGAAAGGACACGATAGAAAGCTTTCTGGATATTGCTGACGGTGCCGTCGTCGGCACTACGTTCAAGGTGGATGGCAAATTTGAAAACGGGGTAGACAAAAAAAGAGTGCAGGAATTTATGGCGGTCGTTAAAAGCTACAGGAACAAGACAGTTTGAGAAGGAGGAAAAATCATGAAAAAGACACTTGCAATGATTCTGGCCCTATGGATGACCCTCTCCCTGTGCGCGTGCGGGAAACAGGATGATACGCCTCCGGCAGCGAGTTCCCCTGGACAGGCCCCCGCTGCCGATCCGGTCGAAGATGCCGAGCTGACACCGGAGGAGAGCATCCGGCACATATATGACGACATAATGCCTCTTGACAGCCAGACAGATCTGACCATCGCGACCCTGGCAGGCTCACACCATGCGTTTGTCGTATTCCTGATGGAAAAAATGGGGGCGTATGAGAAGGCTGGCATCAAGAGCGAGATCGTCACCTTCGGGAACGGCCCGGTGCAGATGGAAGCCCTCGTCTCGGATTCCTGGGATTGCGGCACGACCGGACTTGGCGGCGTCCTTGTCGGGGCGTCCAAGTATGGGGCATACATCATCGGCGCGGCCGCTCAGGACAGAAATTCCCTGCGTATCTTCGCGAAAAACGATACGGACATCGTAAAGGCGGGCGTTACAACAGAGAACAACGTCTATGGGACAGCGGACGCATGGAAAGGGCAGGAGATCCTTGTCACGACCGGCTCCACGCTCCACTATACCCTCGCCGTCGGCCTCAATGAGATTGGCCTGGAGCTCGACGCAGTCAATCTCACCCACATGGATGTTGCCAGCGTCAACACCGCCCTCCTGGCAGACCAGGGGAATATCGGCGGCGTATGGGGCTCTTATGCCTACGGGGAGACGCTCAACAGCCGGTATACTCCCGTTATGAACGCAAAGGACCTGGGCCTCAATATCTGCGTTGTACTGGTTGCGAACCCCAAGAGCTACAGCGATCCTGCGAAATATGACGCCATCCAGAAATATGTGGAGATGTATTACAAGACGATTGAGTGGGTCTACGCCAGCGAGGAGAACACCCGGTACGCGGCAGAGCTCTTCACCGAGATCAATGAGGAGAACGGCGTGGTAGGTACTGTCGAGGAGAACTATACCACCCTTACAAACGACACATACTATACGCTGGAGGAAGCGTACAATATGTTCCACGATCGGACCACTGCATCGGACGGAACAGAGATGACGGTGATCGAGGAGGCCCACTACGGTCCGCTCAGCTTCTATGTGGCCAATGGGTACTATGAGCCCGATACCCTTTCCGCATTGCTCCAGGGCAATTTCAAGACGGATATTCTCGACGCCCTTTACAAAAAATAGGCGGCAGGCATTCGCGCTATGGGGTGGTATCGGCAATACCACCCCACATTTATAAAGGATAACGGTTGCTATGAAAGCTTATGATACAAAACTGAAATATACCTTTCTCTCGATTGCGACGGTGATAGCCTTTCTGCTCCTATGGCAGCTTCTGGCCGTCACCGGCTTTACCGGAATCATTCCGGCACCATCGGTGGTATTCAGGACGTTGCTGGACAAGTTTTCAAACCCCAATCCGGATGGGGCAACTCTGCTGAAAAATATCGTCATAAGCCTGAAGGTCTCCTTGACCGGGCTGCTTCTCGGCATCGGGATCGGCGTCCCCCTTGGATGGCTGATGGCGTGGTACGAGCCGGTCAATAAGCTGGTTCGTCCTCTGTTTGAATTTATCCGTCCCATTCCCCCTATATCCTGGATTCCCCTTACGATCCTGTGGGTAGGGATCGGATTGGGCGCGAAAGCCATGATTATTTTCTTCGGATGCTTTGTGCCCTGTCTGATCAACGCCTACGCCGGTGTAAAAACCACGGACCAGACGCTTATCAACGTTGCGAAGACCTTTGGTGCATCGAACTTTACGACGTTCAGAAAGGTGGCCATCCCCTCCTCGCTGCCGCTGACCTTTACCGGCATGAGGACCGCGCTGAACTGCGCATGGAGCACTCTGGTGGCGGCGGAGCTGCTTGCCGCGAACGCAGGTGTTGGCTACATGATAACGATGGGCCGCTCTGTAGGGCGGGTTGACATCGTGATTGCCGGCATGATTACCATAGGTGTGATTGGATACGTGTTCTCAAGATTGTTTGACAAGATTGAATCCATCGTGGTTAAATGGAGGACTTTGTAATGAGACTTGACCAGACGACCCACAAAAAGTCCTTGTTCCAGCACGTTGTCGGTACGCTGGCGCCGAGTTTTTTGATTATTCTGCTGATAGGTGTCTGGGTATTCGCGTCCAATCGAAATAGTGTTCTGGTTCCCTCACCGGTCACGGTAATCCAGAGGTTCATCAAGACCTTTACAAACCCGATCAATAACCAACTGATCTGGGGGCACATATGGGCTTCGCTGAAGAGGGTGCTGCTGGCGCTGCTCATTTCCTGTGGCATAGGCATCCCCTTTGGCGTCCTGATCGGCTGGAACAAAACATTTAACGCCATTTTTGGAACTCTGTTTGAGGTGCTCCGGCCAATCCCGCCCATCGCCTGGATGCCATTGATTATCATGCTGCTGGGAATTGGCGAGGTCCCAAAAGTGGTTATCGTTTTCATTGGCACGTTTACGCCCATCGTATTGAATACCGCTACGAGCATACGGCTTGTGGATACGCTCTATCTCGATGTGGGAAGAATGTTCAATGCCAATGAAAGGCAGCTGCTCTTCCATGTTGCCCTGCCCGCCTCTCTGACATCCATTTTTGCCGGGTTCAGGACCGCGACAAGCGGCGGCCTCATGGTCGTCATGGCGGCGGAGATGATCGGCGCGAAAGCCGGGCTGGGGTTTCTCATTCAGAGAGGGCTGGACGCCTTTGATATTCCGCTTATCATGGTCGGCATGATCGTAATAGGGCTGGTCGGTTCCGTGCTGGCCATCCTCACGGACTTCCTGGAAAGGTGGATTACGCATGGCAGGTAGCATCAGACTGACGATCGACCATATATCCAAAACGTTTCCCATTGGAAAGAGCGAATCGTTCAAGGTCATTGACGATCTTTCTTTTGACGTTGCAGATAATGAATTTCTCGTGCTCTTAGGGCCTGGACACTGCGGAAAGACCGTGACGCTCAATATTGCCGCCGGACTGGAGAAGGCCGATGCAGGAACAGTGAGGCTGGATGGGGAGGTCGTTGACAGGCCCAACTCGAAAATGGGGATGGTATTCCAGAAGGTGGGGACCTTTCCGTGGCTTACCGTCCTGGAGAATGTAGAACTTGGGCCCCGATTCAAGGGCGAAAATAAAGCAGACCGGCGGAAAAGGGCAGAAAAATTTATTAAGATCGTCGGATTGCAGGGGTTTGAGGACAGCTATCCGGTGCAGCTTTCCGGCGGCATGAAGCAGCGCGTGGGCATTGCGAGGGCCTATACCAACCAACCGGAAATACTCATTATGGACGAGCCCTTTGGAGCGTTGGACGCCCAGACCCGGTACAGCATGGAGGAAGAGGTTGCGCGCATATGGTCGCAGGAAAAGAGGACCATTATTTTTGTAACCAACAATATCGAGGAAGCTGTGTATCTGGGGGACAGGATCATTCTGCTGACGGAATGTCCGGCAAAGGTAAAGGCGATTTACCAGGTTGATCTCCCGCGCCCCAGAGACATGATGAGCCCGGCATTTCTCGCGCTGCGCCAGAAGATCTCGGACAATACGGATTTCTCCATGGAAAGAGAGGCGGAGGCATGAGCAGGAATAAGATTGAGGTGAACCATCTGACACACCGGTATGGTGACCTGCTGGTGCTGGACGACGTCTCCTTTACCATCAAGGAGGGCGAATTTGTCTGTGTTGTCGGCCCCACCGGGTGTGGGAAAACGACCTTTCTGAATCTGCTTACCAGACTGATCGTGCCGACATCCGGGGAGATTCTGATTGATGGAGGCGCGGCGGACCCCAAGAAGCACAACATCTCCTTCGCATTTCAGGAGCGGTCCGCATACCCCTGGCTCAGTGTGGAGGACAATATCCAATTCGGCATGAAGATCAAAAAGGAGAAGCCGGAGGTGATTCGGGAGCGCACAGAGGAAATCCTGGAGCTGATGGGCCTGAAAAAATTCCGGAAGAGCTATCCGCACCAGCTCTCTGTAAGCGGGGAGCAGAGAATCGTGATTGGCAGGAGCTTTGCCATGAGACCGGATCTGCTCCTGATGGATGAGCCCTATGGCCAGATGGATATTAAGATGCGATTTTATCTGGAGGATGAGGTCATCCGCCTGTGGAAGAACTATGGGAGTACCGTCATCTTCGTTACCCACAACATTGAGGAGGCCGTATATCTGGCGGACAGGATTATCATTCTCACCAATAAGCCAGCGAAAGTAAAAGAGGAGCTGCAAATTGATCTCCCCAGGCCGAGAGATATATCCTCCGCCCCATTTATCCGGTACAGAAAATACGTTACCGACCAGATCAAGTGGTGGTAAAGGGCGGGAGGGAGTCAGCTTGCGGTTATTTCCGTCGATTGCTTCATCCAACTGCCTTGCGTACGGGAGAGAGCTGGAACGAATCGGCGCATGGCAGGAGCTCCATATTGATATTGAGGACGGCAATTTTACACCCAACATTACCTTCGGCTTGAAAACAGCCGGGGCGATCTGCCGCGAGGCTGCCGGTAAGGACATTCACGTCCACCTGATGGCGAGGGAGCCGGGCAGATATTTAGAGACGCTTGCCTCTTATGGCGTAAAAACCGTGTTCGCACATATGGAAGCACTCGATTATCCCATGGTGTTCCTCAATCTGTGCCGACGGCTGGGCATGGAGGCGGGGATTGCGTTCAATATCAAGACACCGGTATCCGCTGCGGAGCCGTTCTTTCCCATGATGGATTCTGTGCTCGTCATGACATCAGAGCCAGACGGGGGGAGCGAATGCCTTTTCCGGCCAGCCTTTGAAAAGGCGCTTCGGGCCATTGAAACAGTCCCCAGGAGCGTCAAGGTAATTGCCGATGGCGGTCTGAGGGAACCCGAGGTGGCGCGGCTGTCGGCGGCAGGGGCATATGGCGCCGTATTGGGCCGCTTGGTATTCGCTGCGGACAATCCGATGCAAGTCCTGAAAAATCTGGAAGGGGGTAAAATGTATGAGGAATCTCTATGAAGTGTTGGAAAAATTGTGCCTTGCTCCGGCGCCGTCTGGCTATGAGAAAAATTCAGCCTCCGCATTTGCCGGGCTGATAAAGCCCTACGCCGACGAGGTGCGGGTGGACAAGATGGGCAATGTGATTGCTCGGATTGACGGCACAGTGGAGCACGCGCGAACGGTTATGGCCTATGCCCACATGGATCAGCTGGGTTTTATCGTGCGGAAGATTGAGCGGAACGGGTTTATCCAGGTGGACCGGCTGGGGGGAATCCCGGAAAAGATATTGCCTGCGCTGCGCCTTGTTATCAGGAATAAAGACGGGCGGTTTGTGCCGGCCGTATTCGGAAACAAGGCCCACCACTCGGCGACCGCAGAGGAAAAATATAAGGTGGATGTTGTGACATCCCTGTATATTGACGTAGGCGCCTCCTCTGCGGAGGAAGTGTACGAAATGGGGATCGACATAGGATGCCCGGCCATTTATGAGCCCAGGCTGTCGAGGCTTGGGCGGGATAAGGTCTGCGGCACGGCCCTGGATGATCGGGGCGGCCTGGCGGCGCTTGTCTGCGCGGCCGAAATACTGCACGGCAGCAGGCCGGACTGTACAACCTACCTCGTTGGAACCATCTGGGAGGAGTTCAATATCCGGGGAGCGGCGTTTGCGGCCAGAAGCATCCGGCCCGACATCGCATTGGGCCTGGATGTGGCGCTGGCCGGCGATACGCCGGATCTTGAGAAAAACTATCCCGACATGCTGGGAAAAGGCCCGACGGTCAATCTGTACAACTTCCACGGGCGGGGAACGCTGAATGGTATGATTCCCAACGAGCGCCTTGTGACCCTGGCGGAGAAGAGCGCGGAGGAGGCGGGGATCCCCCATCAGAGATTTGCTTCTTTGGGAATCATCACGGAATCCGCGTATATCCAGATGGAGTGCGACGGCATCGCCTGCCTCGACTTTGGTTTCCCCGCCCGGTACACCCACTCGCCCATAGAAACCTGTGCCCTGCCGGACATAGAGAATCTGGGGAAGCTCGTGGCGGCGACGATTTCCAATATTGCGGCGGACATGGATATTTCACGGTATCGGATCGAGTGAGCGTATGAAAAAAGGAATCCACTATTGGGCGCTGCCCACTGAATTGCCGCTGGCGCGGAAGTTCCGGTTTGCGAAGGAGTGCGGTTATGACGGTGTGGAGCTCGCACTGCTCCGGGAGGGGGCGTTCAGCCCGAATTGTTCGGCGGAAGAGCTCCGCGAAATCCGGCGGGCCGCTGACGGTGAAGGGATCGCGCTCCCCTCCATCACCAACACACTGAGTTGGACCTGTTCCTTTACAAGCAGCAGAAAAGAGATCCGGGAAAAAGCGGCGGACGTTCTGAAGCAGGAGATTGATATTGCCAGTATGATCGGCGCGGAGGCGGTCTTGGCGCTTCCAGGGTTTGTCCACATGAACTTTTCCGCCAATGGACTGCATCCCCTGACAGATACCTCGGCTCCCGGGGACTACTGTCCGTCCGGCGAGGTAGTAGATTACGCGGAGGCCTACGGCAGAGCGGTAGAGGGCTACCGGGCGCTGGCATCCTACGCATCGGACGCCAAGGTGCGGATATGCGTTGAGAACATTTGGAGCGGTTTTTTGCTGTCGCCGATAGAGATGCGGGGATTTATTGACGAGATTGGCTCCGAGTATGTGAGGTCATACTTTGACGTGGGAAACGTCTGCCCCTACGGTATTCCGGAGCAGTGGATCCGAATCCTGGGAGAGCGGATTGAGAGAGTCCACTTCAAGGACTATGTTGGAAGCGCACAGTCTCTTGACTGCTTTGTGCCGCTGCTGGCTGGCCGGATTGATTTCCAGAAAACCATGAGGGCGCTCAGGGACATCGGGTACGATGGCTGGGTAACGGCGGAGGTGAATGGAAATCCACAGGCGCCGGGCTATATCGCCCAGATCACCTCAAAGGCCCTTGACGACATTTTTCAATTAGGGGGAGAGAGCAATGGCGAACTGTTTTGAATTGCGGGAAAAAGCGCGGGAAATCAGAATCCGGAGTCTGGAGGCTGTGTATCATGCGAAATCGGGACACCTTGGCGGCAGCTTTTCCGCAGCGGAAATGATCGCAGCGCTGTATTTTGAGATACTGAGTATCCGCCCGGAGGCGCCGCAATGGGAGGACCGGGATAGATTTGTGTTGAGCAAAGGACATGCGGCGCCAGCGCTGTATGCAGCCCTTGCCATGAAGGGCTTCTTTCCGCTGGAGGACCTGGACAGGCTCCGTATGGCGGACAGCCACCTCCAAGGCGCGCCGAATATGAAAACACCGGGTATTGATATGTCGTCCGGACCGCTTGGACAGGGGCTGTCGGCCGCGGTCGGGATGGCCCTGGGAAGCCGGGTACTGAAAAAGGATTTCAACGTATGGTGTATGATTGGAGACGGAGAACTCCAGGAGGGCCAGATTTGGGAGGCGGCGATGACCGCTGCGAAGTACCGGCTCAACAACCTGGTGTGCATTTTGGACCACAACAAAGTGCAGATGTCCGGAACGAACGATGAACTGATGCCCATAGGAAATGTGCGGGATAAATTTGCTGCGTTTGGCTGGCGTATCGTCGGAATTGAAAATGGAAACGACATCACGGAGGTGACGGAGGTCTTTCAGCACGTCTTTGACCCGGAGGATGAAAGGCCCGTCGCAGTGATCGCTGAGACCATAAAGGGCAGGGGCGTTTCTTATATGGAGGGGCGTGCCGCATGGCATGGCGCGGTCCCAAACAACGAGCAGTTTGCCGCTGCGATGGAGGAACTGAAGGAGGGGCTGAAATGACCGCTAATCGGGCAGTGTACGGCGATACGATTTGGGAACTGGCCAAAACCAACGAGAAAATAGTAGTCGTCGATTCGGATTGCATAGGACCCCTCAACTATCAAAAGTTTGTTGAGGACTTCCCGGACAGATTCTTTGAGTGCGGCATCGCAGAGCAGGACATGGTCTCCACGGCCGCAGGACTTGCCAGCTGTGGTCTGACGGCCTTCTGCGCGTCCTTTGCCGTGTTTGTCAGCATGAGGGCCCTCGATCAGGTCAGAAATCAGGTGTGCTATAACAATCTGAACGTAAAAATGATCGGAACCCATTGCGGTATCGAGACAGGGTATGACGGCGCGACCCACCAGTCCATCGAGGATCTGGCCATCATGCGGGCCATCCCCAACCTGGTGGTCTTGGCTCCGTCAACGCCGGTCATGACGGAAAAGCTGACGCGCATCATGGCCGAGACCTACGGTCCCTTCTACATGCGCTTCGGAAGGAACCAAAATGAGGAGATCTACACCCCGGAGGACTCCTTCCCGATTGGGGGGAGCAAGCGGATTTATGATGGCGACGCGGTAACGGTCATGACCCATGGCAGCCTGCTGCCCATTGCGAAGAAAGCGGTCGAGGAGCTGAGAAGGGAGGGCGTCAACGCCAGACTCTCCGATATGTACTCCTTAAAGCCCATTGACACAGAGGAGATCGAAGCCGCCGCGAAGGAGACCGCGTTCATTCTTACCATCGAGGACCACAGCATCATAGGCGGCCTTGGCGGCGCGGTCTGTGAGTATACGGCGGAGCACTGCCCGTGCAGGGTTGTGCGAATGGGGATGAACGACTCCTTTGGCCGTGCCGGAACAACGGCGGACCTGTATCGCCTATACGGGTTGACCGCAGAAGAGATTGTGCGGAAAATCAGGGCGCTTATACCGTGATGGGGAGGACTTTCCATGAAGCATATATTCCTGAACCTGAAAAGATTCGATGTTCCTGTGGAATATGGGGGAGTAAACCGGCTTGCTCCAATTGACGAATGGGGGGCATATATTGTCAGGAGCACCCAGGAGGCTTTACGGCGCTATCGCCCTGATGAAGTGGAATTTGTCCAGTATTTTCCCGAGGCCCATCTCATCGGGGCCGTCTCGGCAAGATCAGACGGCAGCCCGGTCCAGATCGGATGTCAGGGTGTTTATCGGATGAGCACGGCGGTTGGCGGCAATTTCGGAGCCTTTACTACCAACCGCCCCGTAAGCGCCATGAGGGCCCTGGGCGTCCGCTCTGTTCTGATAGGCCATTGTGAGGAAAGGATGGACAAGCTGGGAATCCTGGCAGAAGCAGGCGCCGCAGATACCGTGGCCGTCAGCCGCATTCTGAACCAGGAGGTCAGAGAGGCTATCGCCGGTGGACTGTCCGTGCTCTACTGCATCGGCGAGGATACGGCGGACCAGGAGCGCTGGCAGGAGGTACTGGAGGAGCAGCTGGAGGTTGGCCTCAGAGGGGTGGAAAGAAGCAGGATTACGATTGGATATGAGCCGATATGGTCGATAGGACCCGGTAAGCGTCCGGCAGATCAGGCGTACATAACAAAGGTTGCCCGTTTTATCAAGGAAAAGACGGGCGGGATGCCTGTTGTCTATGGCGGAGGACTTCGCGAGGACAACGCCGAAATGCTCTCTTCCATTGCGGAGATCGACGGAGGACTCATCGCGTTGACCCGCTTCCAGGGCGAGGTGGGGTTTTATCCGGATGAATATATCAAGATCATTCGTGCCTATCTGGGCAAGTGACCCTTTTCTTGAACAGAAAACGGAGCTTCGGGTTCGGGACAGATCCCACTTCGGTTTCTGCCCGGGAGCATATCTGAAAATCATCCGCGTAGAGGAGTAAAGGAGAAATAACATGAAGCTGGAGTTTGAATATGGTCAGGGCGTGATGTCGGCCAACCTGCCGGATGATACCGACGTGTTCATACCGGGGCAGACGGTCGCTGATCCGCCCTGTCTGCCGCAGGACTGGGACAGCCTCTATCACGCGACCCTGGAGAGCATCCGAAACCCCATCGGTATGCCCCCGCTGAAGGAACTGGCTGGGCCGGGCAAAACGGTCGTCTTTGTAATCCCTGATATTGTCAAGGGTGGCTGTCAGGCTACCAGCCACCGGAAGGTCGCCATCCGGGCCTGCCTGAACGAGCTCTACGATGCGGGTGTGAGGAAGTCGGATATTCTGCTGCTGATCTCCAACGGCCTCCATCCCCGGGCAACGGTACAGGAGATGAAGCAGATTCTGGGGGAGGACCTCTTCAACGAATTTTACTACACCAACCAGCTCACCAGCCATGACAGCGAAGACGATGCGCACATGGTGGACCTGGGGACGACCCGGCGGGGTGATCCGGTGCTGATGAACAAATACGTCTTTGCCTGCGATATTCCGATTCTGATTGGCCATGTTCAGGGCAATCCCTACGGCGGCTATTCCGGCGGATACAAGCACTGCGCTACCGGTATCACCCACTGGCGTTCCATCGCCAGTCACCATGTGCCCAAGGTCATGCACCGGGACGACTTCACACCGGTATCCGGGAAAAGTCTGATGCGGACGAAGTTTGACGAAATCGGCATGTGGATGGAGGAGAAGATGGGACACCCCTTCTTCTGCTGCGACGCGGTGCTGGATACGTACTCCCGGCAGATTGCGATTTTTTCCGGCTGCGCCAAGGAGATGATGCCCGTCAGCTGGAAGACGGCCGACCGTCGGACCTATGTGCCGTGGGCGGAGAAGAAGTATGATGTGATGGTTTTTGGTATGCCGCAGAATTTCCACTATGGCGACGGCATGGGCACCAATCCGATTCAGATGATGCAGGCCCTGTCCGCCCAAGTTATCCGCCACAAGCGGGTGATGAAAGAGAACTGCGTCATCATCTGTTCCTCTCTCTGCAACGGCTATTTCCACGATGAGCGCTGGCCCTACCTCCGGGAGCTGTATGAGCTGTTCCAGCATGACTATATGAATGTTCTGCCAGATCTGGACCGGTACGGGGAATATTTTGCCACCAATGCGGAGTACATCCGCAAATACCGCTTTGCGAATGCCTTCCACCCCTTTCACGGATTCTCCATGATGAGCTGCGGTCATATTGCGGAGATGAATACCAGCGCGATCTATATCGTAGGCGCCCAGGAGCCGGGGATTGCCCGGGGGATGGGACTCAAAACCAGGGCCACTTTCGAGGAAGCGCTGGCGGACGCGATGAAAAAATATGTGGGACCCCATCCCAATATCCTGGCGCTGCCCCAGACGTTCCGGCTCAGCGCCGTCCACCTCTGCCTCAAAAACCAGCTTTACGACGGCACCAGCGGGCATTGACATGCAATACCTCCTCTATTTTCTCATTGCCGTTGGGGCAACCACCGTGGGTTCTCTGACCGGAATGGGGGGCGGCATCATCATCAAGCCGGTGATGGATATGCTGGGTGCGTTTGACGCGCAAACGATTGGCGTGCTCTCCTCCCTGACCGTTTTTTCCATGTCCGTTGTGTCCATTGGCAAGCAGATGATGGGCGGAATACGGATTCCTTTTGACGCAGCAATTCCACTGGCTGTCGGTTCGGTGGCTGGCGGGTTGGCAGGAGAGCGGCTGTTGCGCCTCTGCGTAACGGTCCTGCAAAACAACCAGATGGTGACGGTCGTCCAAAACGGAGTCCTTGCGCTGCTGATTTCATCGGTGATTGTCTATATGCGAAATCAGCGGAGGATACGGAGCTTTCAACTCCGCGGTGTGCGCATATCCGCCCTGGTGGGACTGTTCCTGGGGCTCTGTTCTTCCTTTCTGGGGATCGGCGGCGGGTCTGTCAATGTGGCGCTCGTCATCCTCCTGTTCTCTTTTGACATCAAAACAGCTACGCTCTGTTCTCTGATTACCATTTTCTTTGCCCAGCTCTCCAAGCTGGGGGCCGTTGCGCTCTCCACCGGTTTTGCGGTCTTTGACTTGCGGGCAGCGCCGGTGATGATCGCAGGTGCGATTGCAGGAGGCTTTATTGGCGGCGGCTTGAACCGCCGCTGCCGGGAAGAGGCAGTCGAGAGGACCTTTAGTCTGGTGCAGCTCCTGGTGTTAGGCATTGCCATCGCAAATGTCATCAAAAATTTACCCCGTTGAACCAACAATATCAGGGCCAGCCACTGTTCAGTGGCTGGCCCTCTGCCTACATAGAGCGGACCGCTCTCACAAAAATCCCGCTATCGCTTCTCCCCCGGTCGGAACACCAGCGCGGCCAGGAAGGAGAACAGCACCGCCGCCGCGATGCCCCCCGCCGTGGCGGTGAGCCCGCCGGTCATGACACCCAGCCAGCCCTTCTCCCCCACGGCCTTGGCTACGCCCTTGGCCAGGTTAGAGCCAAACCCCGTCAGGGGCACCGTCGCGCCCGCTCCGCCCCACTCCGCAATGGGACCGTACGCACCGATGGCCTCCAAAAACACGCCTGCTACCACATACCCCGTCAGAATACGGGCAGGGGTCAGCTGGGTTTTGTCGATGAAAATCTGCCCGATGGCACATAGGATGCCGCCGCACAGGAACGCGTTGAGATACTGCATACATGGTTCTCCTCCTACTTTTCGATTGTCAAGGCGTGGCAGATACTGGGGATGCTCTCCCCCTGGAAGCTGGACGTGGGGGACAACAGGGCCCCGGTGGGGGCGAAGAGAATCTTATGGAGATGATTCTCCTCCATCTGCCGCAGCAGATACCCGCACAGCACGGACGCCGAGCACCCGCAGCCGCTGGCTCCCGCGTGCATGTCCTGCTTCTGAATGTCGTAGAGCAGCATCCCGCAATCCTTGTAGTTCTCGCTCATATCTACGCCATCCTGCTGGAAGAACTCCGCCACGATCTGGTGGCCCAGGACCCCCAGGTCGCCGGTGAGCACCAGGTCGTAATCCGACGGCTTGGTGCCCGTGGCCTGGAAGTGGGCGGAGAGCGTGTCGTAGGCTGCAGGGGCCATGGCAGCTCCCATATTGTTCACGTCACAGATGCCCTTGTCCACGATCTTGCCGCAGGTGACGGCGGTGATTTTCGGCCCGTTTCCCTCCGCTCCCAGGATCACACAGCCGGAGGCCGTAGCGGTCCACTGGGCGGTGGGGGTGCGCTGATTGCCGTAGGGGACCGGCATCCGATACTGCCGCTCTGCGGTGCAGAAATGGCTGGAGGTCATGGCGCCAGCCCTCTGGGCGAAGCCTCCGGCGATCACCAGGGACGCCAGCGCCAGGGACTCCCCCATTGTAGAGCAGGCCCCGTACAGACCGTAGAAGGGGATGCCGAAATCTCGCAGGCCGAAGGAAGTGCCGATGCACTGGTTGAGCAGATCTCCCGCGAAAATAAAATCCAGTTCCCCAGGGGAAAGAGTGGCCTTCTCCAGGGCCTTGCTCAGAGCCAGCTTCTGCATAGCGCTCTCCGCTTTCTCCCAGGTTTTCTCTCCGAAAAAGCTGTCCTCGCTCAAGTGGTCGAAGTATTCGCTCAGTGGCCCCTCGCTCTCCTGCTTCCCTCCCACAGCGGCGCAGGAGAGGATCACAGGCGGCTGGTCCAGGGCGACGGTCTGCCGTCCCAATCGTCTTTGCATGGTCTCGCCTCCAAAACGGAAATGCCGGACGTCGTCCGGTCTGTGGAGATAGTTTGTGCACTTTTTTCCGGAATATGAGCAAAAGTCAGAACCTGTATTCAACAGTCGTGAATACAGGTTCTCAAAGCCACCGATTAGCTTGATGGCACGCATAAGCCCCATCAGGGCCTTTATAGGGAAATGCTCCGGGCAAACGCCCGTTAACTGTCAATTCGCATCAAAAATGCGCCTCGTACCAGAACCAATGGGGCGCAATGCGCCGGGAAGTCCCCCAGTTGTCGCTCTCCGGCTGCTGCCAGCGGGCGGTGTCGCCGGTCACCTCCATGGGCTGCTCCGTGGCCTGGAAGGGGGTGTGGGCATCGGCGGCGGAGTAGTAGAAGCCCTTGTAGACCGTGGAGGGCACAAGGCCGTAGCCGCCCGTATAAAACTCCACCATACCGCCCTCCGGATAGGAGAACACGTCCCATGCCCCATATTGCAGAGGCCCCCGCTTTTCCAGCGCGGAGACGGCGAAGTCCTCCAGTCCCTGGATATGGGACCGGACATACAGCCGGGTCCGGGTATCGCCGGTCAACAGAAATGTCAGCAGAAGTGCGGTTACAGCTGCAATGATCCAGCAGCGCTTTTTGTGCGGTTTCATAGAATCCCCTCCCAAAGGCTGTTCTTGAAAAACAGATAATATTTATTGAATATCAATATTATACGCTCTGGAAAAGTCGTTTGTCAAGGGGAAAATTCCGCGGCGCGGATATAGCGATACCGCAGGGTGAGCCTTCCGGGGGTGCTGCAATGAAACTATTGGTTGGTTTCTTGAAAGAAAGCCTCCGTTGTATCCAACCATAATTTTTGATATGATACAACCAACAAGCGAAAGGACGGTGCTTTTATGGCAGGTATGTTGAGTGAACACATTGCCGCGCTGCGGAAGGAGCGCGGGCTGACCCAGGAGCAGCTGGGCAAAATGGTGGGAGTGTCCGCCCAGGCGGTGGGGAAGTGGGAGAAGGGCGGCGCACCGGACGTGGAGCTGCTGCCGGTGCTATCCAGGCAGCTGGGGGTGACCATCGACGCTCTCTTTGGATTGGAGGGAGGGGAACAGGTGGACGTGGAGGATGCCGTTCGGCGGTGGATGTGCACCGTTCCAAGGGAGCGGCGGGTGGACCAGCTGTGCCGCCTGGTGTGGTCAGCGGCAGGCGCGGCCATCAGCAGCAAGCCGGAGGACCAGGTGCACATCAGCGACTATGAGAACTGCTGTGAAACCGAGAGCACGGTGGACGGCAAGCCTGTCCACTGGCTGCGGCGGACGCGGATCACCATGGAGGACGGGACGATTTTGGGCATCCGGGCGGACGATATGTCCTTCGCCGCCGTCTTCCCGGAGCCGGAGGCGGGCTGGGAGTCCTTTATGGAGAGCAATGAGCGCTATCGCCGCCTGTTCGGAGCCCTGGCGAAGCCCCACTGTCTGGAGCTGCTGGAGTACCTGCACAGTAAGCCGCCCTTTCCTCCGCGGCGCTATACGCCGGGGGCGATTGCCAAGCCCATGGGGCTGGACCCGGCGGAGGCGGAGGGGCTGCTGGATGAGCTGGCGGGGCTGGACGTACTGGGCAGGGCGGAGCTGGAGACGGAGGACGGGCTGCTCCACGCCTATATGCTGGACGGGGACGAGGCGCTGGCGCCCTTTCTCTACTTGGCCCGCTGGCTGATTACGGGCGGCAGCGGATTTTTGAATGCGCCCTACCGGAGGATCCCCATGCTGCGGGGTGAGAAGTGGAAGGAAACAGAGAAAAAGGAGAATTGACATGAACCACTATTTCAAAAGGAATTGGAAGAAAATCGCCCTGGTCTGTGCGGTGGGGCTGCTCTGCGAGGGGCTCTATGTCATCGCGCAGATGGTCATGATGCAGGGATTCGACGCGGCGATCAATCTTGATTTTCGCGGATTTCTTGTCTGGACGGCGGTAAATTTGGGCGTTTATTGCTTGTACCTGGCGATGGCGGCGCTGGAGGGCGTTCTGGAGGCCCGGGCCGTCCGGGTGATGAACAACCAGGTGCGCCACGACCTGTATTTATCCCTGTTGAGCAAGCCCCACAGCCAATATCACAGCCAGGACACCGGGGAGTACATCTCCTGGCTGACCACCAATGTCAAGCAGATCGAGCGGCTGGCATGGGCCCCCTTTTTCAGCTGTGTCAGTCAAGTGGGGCTGATCGTCTGGTGCATCCTGGCCCTGATCTCCCTGCACTGGATCATGCTGGCGGCCGGGCTGGTTTCTGCGGCGGTGATGCTGGTGGTGCCGAAGCTGTTCCAGAAGCGGATGGAGCGTCTGGGCGAGGCTTGCGCCGAGGCCGAGGCGGAGGGGGTCAGCAAGCTGAAGGACCTGCTCTCCGGATTTGATGTACTGCGGTCCTTTGGTCACGCGGACCGTTTTCTGGCCCAGGGCGACGGCCTCAGCGACCGGATGGAGACGCCCAACTGCCGCCGGAGCAGCGTCCAGAACGGCCTCTCCTGCTTCACCGGCTTTTTCAGCATCGCCCTGCAAATCTTCCAGCAGGTGGTGACGGTGGCGCTGGCCTTCCAGGGGAAGATCATCCTGGGTGCGATGGCTACCGCCAGCAATCTGACCGCCGGGATCGTCAACGGCCTGCGTGCAATTGCTAACCACCGGATGTCCCTATCCTCCGCCAAGCCATATTTCAAAAATATTACGGTTCATGCAGGGGAAGTTTCAGCTAAGGCCAGGGACGGGATGGGACCGATGATGGATTCTATCACCATTGAGGGCCTGGATTTCCGGTACGACAAGACGCCTATCCTCCAGGATTTGTCCCTCCAGTTCCGGAAGGGCGGGAAGTATGCCCTCACCGGACCCTCCGGCTGCGGGAAGTCCACACTGCTGAAGCTCCTGTTGGGCTGGCTGCCGGACTACGGCGGGACCATCCGCTTCGACGGCAGGGATGCCAGGGAGTTCACGCCGGAGCAGCTCCAGAAGGAGATGAGCTACATCGAGCAAAACGTGTTCTTGTTCAACTCCACCATCCGGGACAATATCACCCTGGGCGGGACATTCACCGATGGGCAGATGGAAAAGGCCCTGCGGGACAGCGCTCTGGCTGGTGATCTGGCCTCCATGCCGGACGGACTGGATACCGTGGTGGGGGAGGAGGGGGGCAGTCTCTCCGGCGGGCAGAAGCAGCGGGTAGCCATCGCCCGGGCGCTGATCCACGACCGGTCCATCCTTCTGGTGGACGAGGGCACCAGCGCCTTGGATCAGAAAAATGCTGACATTGTGGAGAAGAGCCTGTTGGCCAACCCGGAATTGACGCTGATTTTGGTCAGTCACCACCTGACCCCCGAGCGGAAGGGGCAGTTTACCCAGGTGTATGAGTTGCAGACTGCCGCCGGATGTCCTTCCTGCTGAACGGAAAAGCTCCCGCCCCATCTTTGATGGGGCCCCGAAGGAGCGCAAGAAGTACGGAACAGCTCCCGCCCCAAAGGGGCGGGAGCCGAAAGTATGAAGGTTCTTCTTTAACGCTTGCTGAACTGAGGCGCACGCCGCGCGGCCTTGAGGCCGTACTTCTTGCGCTCCTTCATGCGCGGATCGCGGGTAAGCAGACCGGCCTTCTTCAGGATGGGACGGTTCTCATCGCCAGCCAGCAACAGGGCGCGGGAAATGCCGTGGCGCAGAGCACCGGCCTGGCCGCTGACACCGCCGCCCTTGACGGTGGCAACGATGTCCACCTTACCCTCGTTGGCAGTAGCCACCAGGGGCTGACGGACGATCATCTTCAAGGTATCGAGGCCGAAATATTCTTCGATGTCCCGGCCGTTGATTGTGATGGAGCCAGTGCCGCCGGGATAGACCTGGACGCGGGCCACGGAGGACTTCCGACGGCCGGTGCCGTACAGATAGGGCTTCTTGGACTGATACATATTCCTCTACCTCCTTATTCCGCGTAGAGCTCAGGCTTCTGAGCCTGCTGCTCGTGGGTTTCGCCAGCGTAGACATGCAGGCGCTTGAGGGAATCCTTTGTGATGACGTTGCGAGGCATCATGCCGCGGACGGCCACGCGCATGGCCAGCTCGGGCTTCTTCGCCATCATATCCTTGTACTTGGTCTCCTTGAGGCCGCCCACCCAACCGGAGTGGGTGCGGTACATTTTCTGCTCGAGCTTCTTGCCGGAAAGGGTGGCCTTGGAGGCGTTGATGACGATGACGTTGTCGCCGCAGTCGGCATGGGGGGTGTAGGTGGGCTTGCGCTTGCCACGGAGCAGGTCGGCGACGATGACGGCGGTGTGGCCCAGGGGCTTACCGGCGGCATCAACGACGTACCACTTGCGGACGATATTGCCCTTATTTGCCATAAAAGTGGACATGGCTGCAATCTCCTTTTCTGTTCTTCCTTCGATCACGAAAGAGCGGGAGAAACTCCTGCTGTCTCGTTATCGAAGGAAGGCTTGTATTTTTGCTCGAAATCAGGTACAATGACCCCAGGCGAGCAGATATATTTATAACACACCATTTTCTTCTTGTCAACACCATTTTTATTTATCAAATATAATCCTTTTAATATCTCTTGTTTTCTCGCTTTTTCTTTCAATATCTATCGTGCGATTTCGTTTTTCCGGGAGGCTTTTTGATGCAGCATATTCTATCCTTGGTCCGCCGGTGTGTGGAGGACTACAACATGATCGAGGCAGGCGACACGGTAGCGGTAGGGGTCAGCGGGGGCAAGGACTCCGTGCTGACGCTGGCGGCGCTGGCGAAGCTGCGGGCATTCTACCCCAAGCCGTTTGACGTTGTGGCGCTGACGATTGACAGCGGCGCACCGGGGATGGAGTTTGGACCCATTGCCCGTCTCTGTGAAGCGCTTCAGGTTCCCTACCATTTAATTCCGGTTCCCATTTATGAGATTGTGTTTGAGTACCGGAAGGAGAAGAATCCATGTTCCCTGTGTGCGAAGCTGCGCCGTGGGGCGCTGAGCACGGAGATGAACCGGCTGGGACTCAAAAAAATTGCCCTGGGGCACCACTATGACGATGCCGTAGAGACGATGGTGATGTCGCTTTTCCTGGAGGGGCGGATCGGGTGTTTTCAACCGGTTACGTACTTAGATAGGAGTCAGGTAACACAGATCCGGCCTCTGCTCTATGTGCAGGAGAGGGAGGTGCGCGGCGCGGTGCGCCGCCTGGAGCTTCCTGTTGTCAAAAATCCTTGTCCCGCCAACGGGACCACCAAGAGGGAGGAGACGAAGGAGCTGCTTCTCCAGCTGGAGAAGCAGTTCCCTCAGCTGAAAAAGAAGATTTTCGGGGCTATTCAGAGGTATCCGCTGTATGGGTGGAGCTTGGAGGAAGAACAGAGATAAGCAGTCCTCTGCCGCGCTGCGCGCGGCATGGCAGCGGTTTCTCATTGATAGCCCGGGACCTACGCGGCCCCGGACTCCGCGCCTACTTTTTGTGTGAACAAAAA
>CAJUPS010000018.1 GCA_910588045.1 uncultured Oscillospiraceae bacterium
TTTATTTAGCCGTTTCCCCGCTCCTCTTGAGTAAGTTATTTTGCGGCATTACACTCTGGGTAGGCGAGGGAGGATTTGGATGCTCCCCCACCGCTTCCGGGCGGGCAGTATACGCCACCTGCCTTGGAGATGGTGAGCAGACACGGTGGGATCGCAGCGATTTCCTCGGCGTGCTGGACGAGCAGTATCTGCCGGACTGGGCGGCGGTGCGGCTGGGCGCTCAGTTGGAGCAGAACCATGCTGCGCCAACACCGCAAACTATAGTAGCAGGGCGGAAGAATGACGAACATTCTTCCGCCCTGCTGCTCAGTTCCATGACCCGGCTCCTGCACCACATGAGCCGCATTTTTGAGGAGCAGCCTCCACCGGCCAGTCCGGTATATCACACCGACCGGAAGCTGCTGCGAAAGCTCCGGGAGAAGAAAATTGCTCACGGTCATAAACCGGATGACCATGAGCAGAGAATGTGACAGGAGGTTATCATGCCAACAGCGAACAAATTGCCGCCTCAGCATCTCTGGTGGGTGCGTCACCCGGAGTGCGGGCTGGCTGTCGTCGATGCTCCCAACTGGGAGCAGGCCACCGTGGAGGCCGCAGCGTGGTGGGAGGTTCCCTGGAAGGAAGTCGCCGCGCTCTGCGAGTGCGAACGGGAAGGAATCGTTCCCCGGCATGTGTGTATCTGCTGCGGGAAAATATTCAACGGTGAGGGATTCCGCTGCACCAAATGTGAGATCATCGAGCGGGACAAGCGGCTCAATCAAAGGGCCAGGGCGCGGAAGTATTACCGCAGCATGATGCCCCACAAATCATAATGCCTATGCTGGTTCGGCATTTGGATCTGTCTGCGGTTCCTGCTTCGCTTCCTTGAGCTCTGCAACCCGCTTGGTATCAACGAAGTGTGTTGCGTACCACCGTTCGATCTCAGGGTTGCCGCTCTTACTGAAGCGCAGCGGGATCACGGGCTTGCGGCCTTGGCCGCCCTTCTTTTTTGTCCCCCACTGTTTGTAGTAACAAAATGAAGGCTTCAATCCGGCCTTCTGTGCATAGGCCCGCATCTGGTGTCTGATAGTGGACAGTTTTCCAAGGTTCACCATGCAGACGCGTTCCAGATAAGGAATACGTCCAAATCGCCAGTCTTCGTATTTATCTTTTTGCAGTACACCAATGTCCATCAGCACGTCTACCGCTGTAGCGTAGCCGCGGCTCCTGCACTGGCGGTACATGGATGAGTTCACCTTGGCGGTCAATTCCTGATTATTCATATCAGCATTATCAGTCGATTGGATTCGGGATCGTGTCCCGCAGTTCCGCCTGCTTGGCGGTATTCCAATCAGCTGGTTCCCCGATGCAGTATCCGCCCATCTTCCGCATATTGCGGAAGCGGTAGAGGTCATAGCTGACTGCCACATGATCTCCCTGTACATCCAGGAACAGCTTCTCAATGATACTCATGGGATACACTGCCGTGACCTGGCGGACATAGGAATCCTGCTCGGCCTCGGTCAGCGTCCCGTTCAAAACAACAACTTGCATCTGCTATCTCCTCCTCTGGAGAATCAGTATACCAGATGCCCAGTACAAAAGCAAGGAAGGGGGTGGAGAATTATTCCATACATCGATTTTACAGACGACCAGAAGCGCCGCGCCAGCGAGGTCGATCTGGAACAATTCCTGCTCCGGCAGGGCGAGAAACTGCTGACCTCCGGTTTTGAGAAGCGTCTTGCCAGCGACCACAGCGTCACCATTTGCGGGAATGAATGGTACGATCATGCCGTGAAAGCAGGCGGCGGGCCGGTCTCCTTCGTCCAGCAGTTCTACGATCTGTCCTATCCGGAAGCCATCACCCGCCTGCTGGACGGGGAGCAGGGAACGGTCGATAGCTCCTCTCGAAAGCAGGAAAAGAGGGAGAAGAAGGACTTTGCCCTGCCGCCTGCCAGCCGGGATATACGTCGGATATACGCCTACTTACTCAAGAACCGGCTCCTGGACAGAGATGTGGTCAGCGCCTTCGTTCGGGCCGGATCACTCTATGAGAGCTGTGAAAAATTCGGGGATAGAGAGTACCACAACGCCGTGTTTGTCGGCAAGGATGCGCACGGTGTTGCCCGTCACGCCCACAAGCGCAGCGTCAACAGTATCGGGAAGACCTTCCGCATCAACGTGGAGGGCAGTGATCCACGCTGCAGCTTTCATCATACTGGCTCCAGTGACCGTCTCTATGTTTTTGAAGCTCCGATCGATCTGCTGTCATTCCTCACGCTGTACCAAAAGGGCTGGCAGCAGCACAGCTATGCCGCACTCTGCGGAACAGCAGAACACGCTATGCTCTGGATGCTGGAGCAGAATCCAAACATCCGCACGGTCTGCCTCTGCCTGGATCATGACGCGGCGGGCATCGAGGCCAATGGGCGGCTGGCGGACATCCTCCGGGAGCATGGATACGATGAGGTCGAGGTCCTCCAGTCTGAATATAAAGATTGGAATGAGGACATCAAAGCCCATCACGGTCTCCACGCCCAGGAGGCGGAGGAGCATCCGCAGCTTATTGTTACACCGGAGGTCTGCGGCAGGATCAGTGCCTGTATGGCAGAATGCACCGCCACAAACCGTCTGGAGCGGGAGCTTGTCTATACGTTTCAGAGATATGAAAGGAATCTCCGTGCGGATCGGGTCGATGCGGCAATGGAATGTATCCAATGGGCTTCCGCGCTGGCGCTGACTGCCTATGGCCGGGAGCTGCGCCAGATGGGAGAGCATCGCTCCACAGAAAAACTGCTGGACGAGCTGCAGCGCCATATCCTGCCCCACCGGAATCGCGGCAGTTTGAAAAGCCGCCGTGCTGAGTTGACAACGCAGCTCCATAGCATTCTGGAAAAGGCGTCTGTTCCTGGAATCCGCAGCAAAGATGAGAAGCAGGATCTGGCAAAGGGATGGTTGGAGATGGCGGTGTCATTTGCAAAAGTACCGGTCAAATACGAGGCGGATAATTTGCAGCAGCAGCAAAAACAGGAACAGGAAGAATCAAAATGTGAAATGACAATGATCATGTAAAGGGGGAAAATCATGCAGCAAGAGAAGGAAAAGGCTCTGGAGGCGACCCGCAATCTTATCTCCTACTACGTCAGCGATTTTCACGCGGATTGTGGCTACACCGGCAAGCAGCAGCTCATCTATCTCACGAAGCCTCAGTCGGAAATCGCACTGCGCTACGGCATCCCCATCGGCGTTCGGGACAAGCACGGTATGTGCATGGGAGCGCCCCTTGGAAAGCCGTTCCGCTATGTCACTATCAACGATATGAAAAAGCTGGAGAAATGGCTCAGCTTTGACTCTATGGAACCGCTGGCGACCATCCACGCGGATCTGCCCAGAGGAATACAGAAGAAAATGCGGGAGTTCATCTTGCAGATCATGGAGATCGAATGCCCGGAGTGCCTGCCGCCGCCGAAGCCGGTGGCTCCTATCCTGGGAGCATACGGGAACACGTTTAATCTGTTGTGTATCGCCAACCGGGCGCTCCGGCAGGCCGGACAAATGGAGCAGGCGGAAGCGATGTGGCGGCGGGTGCTGGACAACGGCGACAATTTCAAAGCCCTTTCCATCATGGAGGAGTACGTCGAGTTTGATGAAGCATATCTGCCAGCGGCGGCGCTCTGCGACAGAAGTTTAAGGGGGGAACTCCGTGTTTAATTGGACACAGATGACGGCTCTCCCGCCGTCAACCCTGCTGCTGATCGGGATCGGCGGCGGGATGCTCCTGCTAATCTGGTTCGCCACCTCCAAGTCAAGCGGCGGGTCGCTGAACATCAAGAGCAAGGTCGTAGATGACGGGCAGCACGGGACCGCCCGCTGGGCCTCCCCGAAAGAGATCTCACAGACCTACACGCGAGTGCTGTTCAAAGTGGATGAGTGGCGGAGGGGCAAGGAGCTGCCAAAGGTGCAGGGGCTGATTCTCGGCTCCACGGGGAAGAAGGGCAAAGTGACGGCGCTGATTGATGATGATGACGTCCATTGCCTGATGATTGGCGCCAGCGGCGTCGGCAAGACGGCGTTCTTCTTGTATCCCAATTTGGAATACGCCTGCGCTAGTGGCATGAGTTATCTCTCGTTAGATACCAAGGGGGATCTCGCGCGGAACTACGGAACCATTGCAAAAGAGTGCTATGGGTACCAGGTGGCGGTGATCGATCTGCGGAATCCCACACGGTCTGATGGGAATAATTTCCTCACCCTGGTCAATCAATATATGGATATTTCCGTGAAAGATCCTGAGAATGTAGCCGCGAAAGCTAAAGCGGAAAAGTACGCAAAGATACTCGCCAAGACGATCATCAATCCAAGTGGTGATGACACAAATTACGGGCAAAATTCGTTTTTCTACGATGCCGCCGAGGGCCTCCTGACCTCTGTGATTCTTCTGCTGGCAGAGTTTCTGCCACCGAAAGAGATTGACGGAGCGATGCAAGAGCGGCGTCATATCGTGTCTGTGTTTAAGCTGGTGCAGGACCTTCTGGAGCCTGCCACTGGTGTGGATAAGGGCAAAAGCCAGTTTCAGGTACTCATGAACAAGCTGCCATCTGAACACAAGGCACGCTGGTTCGCTGGTGCGGCGCTCAACACCTCCGAGCAGGCAATGGCATCCGTATTGTCCACCGTGCTGTCACGGTTAAACAGTTTCCTCGACAGCGAACTGGAGCAGGTGCTGTGTTTCGAGAGCAGCATCAATGCGGAGAGTTTCGCCAGCAGAAAGTCCGCTATCTTCCTGATTCTCCCGGAGGAAGATCCCAGCAAAAACTTTATGGCAGGATTGATGATCCAGCAGTTGTCTCGTGAGTTGTTTGCCGTGGCGGATGAGAATGGCGGGAAGCTACAGAACCGTGTGGTGTTCTTCTGCGATGAGCTGGGGACCATGCCTCCCTTTGATATCCTGCCTCTGTTCTCCGCTGGCCGCTCCAGAAAACTGACGTTGGTGCCGATCATCCAATCTCTCTCGCAGTTGGAGAAGAACTATGGCAAAGAGGGCGCAGAAATTATTCAGGATAATGTGCAAGATACGATTTTTGGTGGCTTCGCGCCCAACAGTCAGACAGCGGAGGTTCTGTCCAAAGCATTGGGAAATCAGACGGTACAGAGCGGTTACATCAGCAAGGCAAAGGACGGCGTCAATCAGTCCCTCCAGATGGTGGGCCGCCCGCTGATGAGTCCGGATGAGCTGAAAGCGATTCCTAAGGGCTCTTTCGTCGTGATGAAGACTGGAACGAATCCAATGCGGACACGGCTGCGATTGTTCCTGGATTGGGGCATCACCTTCGGAGAAGCCTACCAGACGCCGGATCGCGGGCAGCGGAAGGTCTACTATGCGGACCGGAAGGAGTTGGAGAAGGAAATTCTGAAAAGGCATCCGCCAGTTGGGATGACCGCCCCTTCACCGCCTGTCCGGCAGGCCGGAACGCAGCACCTCAACCGCAATGCGGGGGAGGATAGTTCTGGCCTGCGCACGTGAGGTGCCGTGATGGGGTACTTCAATTCGGTTTATTCCTCCGACCTGCCCCACCGGTCGCGGGCTGTGTATATGTACCTGAAGGATCGTGCCAATAAGGACGGTATCTGCTGGCCGTCCATCCGGACAATTGCGGGAGAACTCCGGCTCTCCCGCGCGACTGTCTATCGGGCGCTGGAAGACCTCTGCAAGGCTGGCCTGCTGACCAAGGAAAACCGTTGGCGGGAGAATGGCGGGAAAACGTCAAATATCTATAAAATACTATAGCAGCTAGTTTTTTGCGGACAGACTTCCCGCCAAGGGGGAAGTCTGTCCGCTTATTGAAACATGCCTCGTCTCATGGCTGAGCATCAGAAGGACTCACTTGAAGGATTTAAGACAGAGAGAAAGACAATCAAGAACAAAAGCCGAAATTAAGGGGAGTGGCATTTTAACAAAATTTCATGCATTGTTTTCGTCAATACAAACAAACACCGCATACACCCTTTGTATTCACCATCGAAAATTACCTTTTTTCAAGTTTTTTTGCCATATACCCCAGTGGTTGCTTCCTTTACACTTTATTCATAAACAACAAAGGAGGGTATGCAATGGCAAAAATCCGCACATCACGTCTGACCGTTCGGGACGGACACGGCAGGATGACTTTCCGGGATGGGCTGGCGGAGTTATGGAAAAATAAAATGCTCTACCTTATGACTCTGCCAGCTATCATCTGGGTGTTCATTTTCTGCTACATACCCATGTACGGCATCCTCATTGCCTTCAAGGACTTCAACTTCAAAAAAGGCATCTGGGGCAGTCAGTGGGTTGGGTTGAAAAACTTCCAGTTCCTATTCAACTACAAGGGAGTAGGGCAGATTTTCTTCAACACCATTTTCCTGAACATCCTGTTTATCATTACTGGAACCATCTTCTCCGTAGGTCTGGCCCTGGTCTTTGTAGAAATCAAGAACAAGGTCTACAACAAGGTGGTACAGACCATCGCCATCTTCCCCCATTTCGTTTCCTGGACGGTGGCGGCTATGTTCCTCAGCGGCATCATCGGCGGCAGCGGCACGCTGACCCAGTGGATCGTTGACCGGGGTGCGGCGGATCCCAACTTCTACGGCAACGCATCCTGGTGGCCGCTGATCTTAGTGATGCTGAAGATCTGGCAGGGAGCTGGCTACGGAACCATCGTCTATGTAGCGGCGATCACAGGCTTTGACCAGGGAATGTACGAGGCCGCCAGAATTGATGGTGCGACCCGGCTCCAGATGATCACCCGTATCACCCTGCCCCTGCTGAAGCCCACCATCATCATGCTGACCATCATGAGCGTGGGCAAGATCTTCTCCGGCGACTTCGGTATGATTTACGCCCTGGTAGGAGATAACTCCCAGCTGTACGCCACCACGGACGTTATCGACACCTTCGTCTACCGCGCCCTGCGGCAGCTCAACAACATGGGTATGAGTACCGCCACCAGCCTGTTCCAGTCCATTGTCGGCCTTGTCCTGGTGTTTACCACGAATGCCATTGCAAAACGGGTCGAACCGGATTCGGCTATCTTTTAAGGGGGAGGGAACGATATGCGGTCTAATCAGATCAAAAAATCCAAAGGCGAGATCGTCTTTGACATCGTGGTCTACGCCATCGCCGCTCTGTTCTGCATCTATTGTCTCTACCCCTTCGCTATCATTCTTGGCAGCAGCTTCGAGACAGAGAGCAACTTTGCAACCTATGGCTTCCCCATCATTCCCCACGATTTCACCACGAAAGCGTACGAGATGGTGCTGGGGGACAGTCAGATCTTCAAGGCTTACGGCGTGACCATCTTCACAACGGTGGTCGGGACATTGTTCAGTATGTTCCTCACGGTAACAATGGCTTACCCGCTGAGCCTGAAAAAACTGCGCTTCCGCAACCCGATCACCTTTTATGTTTACTTCACCATGCTCTTCGGCGGCGGTCTGGTTCCCAGCTACCTGCTCATCAGCCGTACGCTGGGGATGAAGAACAGCATTTGGGTATTGATCATTCCAGTGGCCTTCGGCGCGTGGAATATGTTCCTGATGCGCAACTTCTTCAACGGCATCCCGCCAGAGCTGGCAGAATCGGCGTATATGGACGGCGCCAACGACATGCAGATCCTTTGGAGGATCATTCTGCCGGTGTCCGTGCCGGGTATCGCAACCATCAGTCTTTTCTATGCCCTTGGCTACTGGAACCAGTGGTTTAACGCCATGTTGTACATAGAGGACTCCAACTTGGTTCCCCTGCAATACCTGCTCATGCGGATGCTGCGCAACGTGGAAGCTATGCGGGAAATGGCCCGCACCACCGGCGTATCCATGGGGCAGATCCCCACCAATTCCCTGCGCATGGCGACCACCGTGGTAGCCATTGGCCCTGTGGTACTGCTGTACCCCTACGCCCAGAAATATTTCACTAGCGGTCTGACCGTTGGCGCGATCAAGGGCTGATCCGTTTATGCCCCGCCATCCGGCGGGATGTCATAAAACACAAAAATTATAATTGGAGGAAATACCTGATGAAGACGAAGCTCAAGAAATTCCTGTGCCTCATCCTTGCCGGGATGATGATCCTGTCTCTGGCCGCCTGCGGCGGGAACAACGATGACAGCAAAGGCTCCAGCAGCGATACCCCGCCCGCTGTCACCCCGACTGCTCCAGAGGATATGGCCAATGAAATGGAAGATGTAACGATCAACATCCGCGTCATGAATGAATTCAAGAATCTGGACAAGGTTCTCGCCAAGTACGAGGAAATGACCAAGGACGATCCCATCCTCAGCCACATCCACCCCGAATTCACCTGGGTGGCCGGCGGCGACTACAAGGACAAGCTGACCATGGCCATGGTCGCCAACGAGGACTACGACCTGATGTTCTGCGGCAGCTGGCACGGCCTGACCTCCTTCATGCAGGACGGTAACTTCGCGGACCTCTCCGCCTACTTCAACAATGACAGCTTCCCCGGTCTGAAAGCCGCTTTCTCCCCCAACTTTGTGGACGCTATGACCTCTTATGTCCGCCAGCCGGACGGCTCCTTCAAGAAGGGCATCTACAGCATCAATCTGGCTTCCTTCTATGAGGACTCCCGCGGCTTCATGTACCGCGAGGATCTGCGCAAGAAGTACAACTGCGATCCCATCACCGACCGGGACAGCCTCTTCGCCTACCTGGATACCGTCACCGCCAATGAGCCCGACATGATCGGCGTGAGCCTGTGGAACTTCTTCTACATTGATTCCCCCGTCTACTCCGGCAAGCACGATGGTGTGTACAGCCAGGACAGCACCAACATCTTCGGCGACCAGACCCGCGCCTTTGTGGGCCTCAGCGCCGACGGCAAGACCGTGCAGAACGTGGTCTTCCCCGGCGATCCCCAGGAGGAGTTTGACAAGATGCCCAGCGGCTATCAGTATGATTTCATCACCGAGTATGCCGTCACACGTACCGACTGGAACAAGTACCTCAACCCCAATCGCGGTGGCACGGACACCGTGGAGAAAGACGCCGTCATCGGCTACTGCCCTCTGACTGAGTTTGAGAGCAAGGTCAAGGAGGCCCAGGAGAAGATCCCCGGCTCCGAGTACGGCTACTATGTCTACGAGGACGCTCAGCGCAACAAGGAGCAGGGTGCGGTGATCTGCGACATGGTGACCAACAACTGGCTGGTAGTCCCCGAGTGGAGTGAGAAGGTGGATGCCGTCATGTACTTCCTGGATTGGATGTTCGGTTCCCAGGAGACCCACGATCTGTTCCAGTATGGTATCCAGGGTGAGGACTGGGATGCCGTTGGTGAGGAGGGCTATAAGCAGCTGGACATCTCCGAGGACGTCAAGTATGTCATGCCCAACTACTCCTTCACCCTGAACCCCACTTACATCCGCTACAGCGAGTTCATCCTCAACGATCCCGAGCTGAAGGCCGACTTCGACTACATCTATGACGAGAAGACCTACCAACTCAGCCCCCTGTCCGGCTTCTCCTTCGATACCACCAACGTGGATACCGAGGTAGCCAGTGTCTCCGCCCTGTCCAACGAGCTCCAGCTGAACATCTCCCTCTATGACGCCGATGAGGCTGTGGAGAAGATCAACACCTGGCATGCCGACGCGGAGAACGTGGGTTTGGAGACCGTCCGGCAGGAACTCATTACCCAGCTCCAGGCATTCCTGGATGCCAAGAACGCCTGATTTCATTCCTGCTATCCTCTCTGCAAAAACGATCCAGCAACCTGAGCGGCAGGGGCAGCGCGACGATCCGCCGCGCCGTCCCTGCCCTTTTATAAGTGAAAAGGATCAGACACATGGCTATTTTGCACATTGACAGCCCGGTAGCAAGGGGAATCAACAAGTTTGTCCAGATGGTATATGTTGGTCTGCTGTGGTTCCTTTGCAGCATTCCCGTCATTACCTTGGGGGCGGCCTCTGCGGCGCTGTACGAGGTGCTGCTGAAGCTCCAGAAGGACGAGGAGGGGGCCATTGGCGCGGCATTTTTCCGAGGATTCAAGGCAAATCTAAAAAGCTCGCTACCGGTATGGATCCCTATTCTCCTGGCGGAAGTTGTGTTTGGGGTGAACCTGTTCTATTATGCGGTGCTGGGCGGCGGGGAATTTCCAGTGCAGAGCATCGTGTTTGGATTTCTGTTTTTGGCTTCGCTGGCGGCGTTTGGGTATGCCTTCCCGGTGATGGCGAAGTTTGAAAACAGTACCGCCGGAACCTTCCGCATGATATTCCTCCTGGTAATTCGGAACCCCGGGTGGACAGTTGTGATCGCCGTGATACAGGCGCTGACCCTTTTTGTCTGCTGGGGATTTTTGTACTTCCCCGCCATGTTCATCATGGGAATTTCCGGCTACGCCCAGGCCGCGATTTTTAACCGCATCTTTGACCGGCTGATCGAGCAGGGGAAGATAACGGAAGCTAATGTTGAGTATAAGTGAGGCATACAATGGTTTTTGAACATTCTGACAATAAATTGCAGCTTTATCCCATCCCTGCCGGGATCCCCGTACAGGAGGACTACATTCTTCGCGTCCGCCCGGCGGGAGCAGCGGAATGGCAGGAACTGAAAACGTATCGTGTCAAAGTGGATATGCACGATGTCCGTCTGGCTTCCATGGCCTATTTTGATTTTGCAGGCAAGGTGGAAGTGGAGATCACTTTCCCGCGTTTTTATACCGTCTACCGGGTGGACATCCGCCCCCTGTCCCTGGGGATTCAGCCAGTAATCGAGCCAAAGCGGGTGACGTTTATGCTGGATCGTCCGGTGAACATTTCCGTTGAGATCAACAAGGATCGGTTCCACAACCTGCATCTCTTTGCGGGAGCGATCGAGGAGCCGCCGGACAAGAATGGTGAAAATGTCCTGGTGGTGCGCGGCGGCCTGGGGGACAGCCTCAATCCGGAGCTGGAGCGGATGCCGGAGGGCTGGACGGTCTATGTAGAGCCGGGAGTACACTATATTGGCGAGTGCATCTGGCGGCTGCCGTCCCATACAAATATCTATCTGGAGGGCGGCGCAGTGCTGATTGGCGGCTTGGCCCTTGAAAACGGCGAAGACCTGCATATCAGCGGGCGTGGTATTCTGTATTTGGCGGATTTCCACCGGTTCAGCAGTATCAACGGCATCCGTTTGAACCACAGCAGGAATGTCACCATCGAAAACCTGATCTTCATCAACCCGCCGCACTACACCGTCTCTCTTGGACAATGCGAGGACGTAATCATCCGCAATATCAAATCCTTCTCCTGCGAGGGCTGGAGCGATGGCGTCGACATGATGAGCTGCCGGGACGTGCTGGTGGAGGGCGGCTTCCTGCGAACCTCTGACGACTGTGTGGCAATTTACGGAAGCCGGTGGGACAATTTCGGGGACAGCCGGAACGTAACCGTCCGGGACATCGCCCTATGGGCGGATGTGGCCCATCCGCTGATGATTGGGACCCACGGCGACCACCAGAGGAACGGGGATATCATTGAAAATATTACCTTTGAAAATATCGATATCCTGGAACACCATGAGTTTCAGTCGGGTTACCTGGGGGCAATGGCGATCAACCCCGGAGATAAGAATCTGGTGCGGAATGTCGTTTATAAAAATATCCGGATTGAGCCATTTGAGCATGGAAAAATCCTGGATTTTCAGGTAAAATGGAACAAGGACTACAATCCGGCTCCAGGACGCGGCATTGAGCAGATCGTACTGGAGGATATCCAGGTGATGTCCGGTGACGGAGAGGAGCCGTCTGTCGTGAGCGGCTACAGCGAGGAGTTCAAAGTAAGAGATGTACTTATCCGGGATATGACGCGGGACGGCAAGCCGGTTCACAGCCTGGAGGATGCAAATGTCCACATCGGTCCGTTTACAGAGAACATACAATTGGAGTAAAAATCTATGAGTACGCAGATGATCCGCAATCCGATTCTGAAGGGCTTTCACCCAGACCCATCCATCATCCGGGTGGGAGAGGATTACTATATTGCCACTTCTACCTTCGAGTGGTGGCCGGGGGTGCGCCTGCATCACTCAAAGGATCTGGTGAACTGGGAACTGATCGAGTATCCGCTGAACCGGTTGTCCCAACTGGATCTGCGGGGTGTAGGAGCCTCCCAGGGCATCTGGGCACCGTGTCTGACGTACTGCGAGGGGACGTTTTATCTGCTGTACACGGTGGTAACGGCGTTCTACTGTAATATGTACGATACCAACAACTATCTGGTAACATCGCAGGACATTCACGGCCCCTGGTCGGAGCCGATCCCGCTGAATAATTTTGGTTTTGACCCTTCGCTCTTTCACGACGCGGATGGCAGAAAATATGTGGTCAGCATGGCGACGGACCACCGGGTTCCCAAGAAATACGCAGGTCGCCTAGTGCTCCAGGAGTACGATCCCGCCGCGCAGAAGATGACCGGCCCCATCCGGGACATCTACACAGCGGATAAGATTTTTCTGGAAGGTCCCCATATTTTCAAGCGAAACGGCTGGTACTATCTGTTTGCCGCCGACACCGGGACCGGGGAGCTTCACGGCCAGAGCATCCTGCGCTCCCGCAGCGTATGGGGGCCCTATGAGATGTATCAGGCGGACTTCATGCGCCGTGACAATGAGGGAGAGGCATGGAGCATCCTGACCTCCCGGCATCATGAGGACATTTCCCTCCAGAAGGCGGGGCACTGCGACCTGGTGGAGACACCGGCAGATGAGTGGTACGCAGTGCATTTGTGCGGGCGCCCCCTGGACCGCCGGAATCCGCCGGACGCGCCCCGGTTCGCCGGGAGCCGCCGCTACCCCCTGGGCCGGGAAACCGCTATCCAGAAAATGAGCTGGACGGAGGACGGCTGGCTGGTGTTGGACTGCGGCGGGACGGCCCCGCAGGAGTACGTTCCCGCGCCGGAGGGTGTTCCAGTATCGCTGACGGCGGACAAACGGTGCTTCAGGGATGATTTCACAGCCCCGGCATTGTCACTGGAATACCAATCTCTGCGGATACCTATGACAGAACGGTATCTGTCCCTGACGGAGCGGCCCGGCTTTCTGCGGATGTTTGGCCGAAGCGGCCTGGGCTCTAAGTTTTCCCAATCCCTGATTGCCGTGCGGCCGACGGATTTCGATATGGAGATCCGTACCCAGTTGGAGTTTGAGCCGGAGGTATTCAAGCAGATGGCGGGGCTGGTGGTACTTTACGACACGGACAACTATTTTTATCTGCACATTTCCCATGACGAGGACTGCGGGAAGTGCGTCACGCTGCTGAAGGCGGAGAACAAGAAATATGAATACCTGACCGGATACCTGTCCATCCCGGCAGGCATCCCCGTGGAACTGAGAGCGGCGGTCCGCAATTTCTATTTCACCTTTTCCTATCGTCTGGAAGGCGGCGAGTGGAAGGAGCTGGCAGCGGATGTTGACGGCAGCTTCCTCTCTGACGAAGCCTGTACTGAGGGCTGGTTTACGGGCAGTATGGCAGGGATCTGCTGCCAGGATCTGACCGGGGCGGGAAAGTTCGCGGATTTTGACTGGTTTGAGGTGAGTGAGCTATGAAGCTAACAGTATATACTCAAAAAGAAATGATGGAAACGGGCGATCTGTACGGCCTGTTTTTTGAGGACATCAACCATGCGGCGGACGGCGGACTCTATGCTGAACTGGTGCAGAACCGCTCCTTTGAGTTTTCTCCCGTTGACAACCCCGGTTACCACGGTCTGACCGCCTGGGAGAAAGTTGAGGATGGCGGCAGCGTGGAATTGGTGGTTCGGGAGGGCGATGCGGTCAGCGAAAAGAATCCGCATTATCTGGAGATGAATCTAGTGGGATCTAAAACTGCGGGTGTGCAGAATCTCGGTTTCAACAGCGGCATTCCTCTGCGGAAAGGCGCGAAGTACAACTTCTCGTGCTTTGCCAGAGGGCGGGGTATCGCCGAAATGGAAGTATCTCTGCGCGGCGCGGATGGGGCGCTCTACCTGACCCAAAAGATCTCCCTGACAGATGTATGGGAAAAGCGCGAAGCCGTATTGACCGCTCCCGCAGACGATTGGACGGGCCGGCTGGCACTCACGGCAGCCGGGGCGGGACAGGTTGATCTGGACTTTGTATCGCTGTTCCCGCAGGATACCTATAAGGGCCGCAGGAACGGTCTGCGCCGGGATCTGGCAGAGGCGTTGGAGGCCATGCATCCCAAATTTCTGCGTTTCCCCGGCGGATGCCTCGTGCATGACGGCTCACTGGACCCGGATGCCAGGGACAGCCAATACCGGTGGAAAAATTCCATTGGCCCCTTGGAGCACCGCCCCGCCCGGCGTAATAATTGGGGTTACAATCAGACGCTGGGACTTGGTTTTTACGAATACTTCCTCTTCTGCGAGGACATCGGGGCAAAGCCTCTGCCGGTTCTCCCCGGCGGATACAACCCACACAACGGACAGGCGGCCAATGGCGCGGTGCTGGAGTCATTCGTGCAGGATGCACTGGATCTCATTGAGTTTGCCAACGGCAGACCGGACAGCGAGTGGGGCGCAAAGAGAGCGGAGATGGGACATCCGGAGCCTTTTGGCCTGGAGTACCTCGCCATCGGCAATGAAGAGGTCGGCCAGGCTTTTTACGACCGGTATCCCCTCTTTTACCGGGCGATCAAAGCGCATTATCCGGAGATCAAGGTTATCAGTTCCAGCGGGCCTTTCTGCGCTGGGCCGGAGTATGAGCGGGGCTGGCACAGCGCGAGGGAGGACGGCGCGGAGTTGGTGGATGAACACTATTATCAGTCCCCGGAGTGGTTCGTGGCCCACCACCACCGGTATGACGGATTTCCAAAGGGGCCAAAGGTGTTCCTGGGGGAATACGCCTCCAAGGACAACACCTGGTGGAATGCCCTGGTCGAAGCATCCTTCATAATCGGGCTTGAGCGGAATGCCCGGTCTGTTGGACTGGCCTGTTACGCGCCGCTGCTGTGCAATGAGGATTACTGCAACTGGCGGCCCGACATGATCTGGTTTGATAACCATCGCGTAATGCACACGCCTAATTATTACGTGCAGAAGCTGTTCATGGAGCATCAGGGCAATGTCCTGCTGAAACAGGAATGGCAGGGGAAAGGAGAGCCCATTTGTATTGGTTCTTCTGGAAATGATCTGGCAGGGGAAGTTGTCCTATCCGGGCATGAATCGGCCGTTGAATTTTCTGATATTGCTATCAGAAACGATAATACCGGCGAACAAAAGATAATAACAGAGCCTCTTTGCTGTCAACCCGGCGAGGAACGATCCATTGGACGGGTGGACTGGGAGAATTATTCCATAACGCTGTGCGCAAAGGAAACCGGCGGCTGGAAGGGCTTTCATATCTGGTTCGCGCGGCAGGACCAGGACAGACAACTGACTTGGCAGCTAGGCGGTTGGAACAACGGCGATTCGATGATCTGCGAATATATCAATGGCAAAGATTCCGTTCTGGCACAGAAGGAGCGGCATGTAGAAAAGGATCGTACCTATCTCCTGGAACTCCAGGTGCAGGGCAGAAGGATCACAGCTTTTGTGGACGGAGAGAAAGAACTGGAAACCGAGATCCTGCCTCCTCTGGCGGAACCGTTGTACGCCGTCTCCAGCCGGAATCGGGCCAGCGGCGAGGTAATTGTCAAACTGGTGAACATTCTTCCGGAGACCAGCGTGGTAACTGTGCAGCTGGAAGGCATGGATGCAGCAAAAGGCACTGCATTCTGGATGAATGGTTATAGCCTGGAGGCGAAAAATGTGCTGGGTGAGACTGAGAAAGTCGTCCCCCAAAAGGAACCGGTATCTTTTTCCTCCGGCTGCTTCGATTGGGAGATGCCCCCGGAGTCGCTCTGTATTCTCAGACTCCATGCGCCTGCATAAAAGGAGGACGGAGCAATGAGCCGAACCTATCATATAGCAAAAAACGGCTGTGACCGCAATGCCGGAACGGAAGCCGCTCCGTTTCTCACCATCCAACGGGCGGCGGAGCTGGCCCAGGCCGGAGACAGGGTGATCGTCCATGAGGGCGTGTATCGAGAGTGGGTGCGCCCACAAAACGGAGGCTGGGGTGAGGACAGCCGGATCATTTACGAGGCCGCGGCGGGAGAACGTGCCGTCATCAAAGGCTCCGAACAAATCACCGGCTGGACGCATGTTAAAGGGACCGTCTGGAAGGTGACGCTGCCGGAGGATCTCTTCGGCGGCTTCAACCCCTACCGCGTACCTTTGGGCGGGGACTGGTTCGTTGACCCGAAAAATTATCCGGTCCACCCCGGAGAGGTATATCTGAATGGCAAGTCCTTTTACGAGGCGGCGTCTTTGGAGAAGGTGATGCGCCCTCAGAAGCGGTTTGTCAGCCCTCATGAGACTTGGGGCGGCAGGGAAGAGAAGATCCTGGAGCCGGAACAGAGCGTGTATCAATGGTTCTGCGAATCGGACGAAAACACGACCACCATCTACGCTAATTTCCAGGGCGCGGACCCCAACCGGGAGCTGGTGGAGATCAACGTCCGGAAATTCTGTTTCTTCCCGGAACAGACCGGACTGAACTATATCACCGTGCGGGGCTTTGAGATGGCCCATGCCGCCACTGCGTGGGCGCCGCCCACCGCTATGCAGGAGGGCCTGATCGGCCCCAACTGGAGCAGGGGCTGGGTGATCGAGGACAATATCATCCATGACGCCAAGTGCTGCGGCATCAGCATCGGCAAGGAGGCATCCACCGGGCAGAACGACTTCACCCGTTTCCGGGTCAAACCGGGGTATCAGAATCAGCTGGAGGCAGTGTTCAAGGCCCGTCACACCGGCTGGAGCCGGGAGCGGATCGGGTCGCACATCATCCGGAACAATGTGATCTATGACTGCGGACAGGCTGGGCTCGCGGGCCATCTGGGGTGCATATTCAGTGAGATCTATGACAACGAGATCTATAACATTGCGGTCTACCTTTCCGGCAATGTGGGAAGCGGCACGGTGCAGGAGTTCTCTGACTGGGTAGAGTATTGCAACATGGGCGGCCAGTCTCCCATGTCGGAGGAGAGGCGGAGAAACGGCCAGGATGCTCCTTGGAACGTCAAGTATTGGGGCATCGGCAACGAAGCCTGGGGCTGCGGCGGGAACATGCAGCCGGAATTTTACGCCAATCTCTGCCGTCAGTATGCCACTTATCTGCGCTCCTACAGCAAAGACCATCCTCTCTACAAAATTGCTTCCGGGGCTAACGTGGACGACTATCAGTGGACGAAGGTGGTCATGGAGCAGGCGGGACAGTTCATCGACGCGGTGAGCCTCCACTATTACACCCTGCCCAGGGACGAGTGGGGTCACAAAGGCAGCGCCACGGATTTCGACCGTGCGGAGTATTTTACCACCCTATACAAGACCCTTCGCATGGACGACCTCATTGAGAACCACTCCCGGATCATCCGGCAGTACCAGGGCGAACGGAAGGTGGGCCTTGCGGTGGATGAGTGGGGAACCTGGTTCGATGTGGAGCCCGGAACCAACCCCGGATTCCTGTTCCAGCAGAACACCATGCGGGATGCGCTGGTGGCGGCCATCAATCTGAACATCTTCAACAACCACTGCGACACCGTAGTCATGGCAAATATCGCCCAGGTGGTCAATGTCCTGCAAGCGATGATCCTGACGGAAGGCCCGCGGATGCTGCTGACGCCCACCTACCATGTCTTCGAGATGTATAAGGGCCACCAGGACGCGAAGCAGCTGGAGAGTTATGTGGAGACAGCCCTGGTAAGCGAGACAAACAAGGTTCCCAACCTGCACATTTCCGCAAGTCAGAGCGCGGACGGCAAGATGCTGGTCACGGTGGCAAATCTGAACGATGCCCAGCCCGCTCCGCTGGACTGCATTCTGGCCGGACTGGGGAAGATCGAGACCGTCACCGGGCGGGTGATCTCCGGAAAGACGGACGCTTACAACACTTTTGACGCGCCGGAGGCGGTGAAGCCTGCCGTAATGGAGAACATCCAACTGACTGCGGACGGCTTCCAGGGCACTTTGCCCGCCTGTTCCGTGGCGGCGTTCCAGGTGACGGTAAAATGAGCGGAATGGCTGTCAAACGCTGCCGCCAGTGCCTGCTGCGGGAGATGGCGGATGAGAACGACTATTACAAAAGCGTCCTTTTCTACCGGGAAACCATGCCGAAGAAGAAACGGGTGCCGGACGATATATACGAAGCGCGGGTGCTGGCCTGCAAGATGTGTGAGAGCCTGGAGAATGGCACCTGCCGCCAGTGCGGGTGCTATGTGGAGCTGCGGGCGGCGCGGATCGATATGCACTGTCCCAGAACAGATGCCGTATGGTAGGAGATGATCTGCAATGAGTGTAAAGAGCTTTTTTGAACAGAACCGGGGTGCCTTTTTCTCCGACCGGGATGCGGCTGTGGCCTATGTCAAGGCCAACTGCCGGGATGAATTTGCCTCGGTACTCCTGACCGCCGATGCGGCGGTGGAGCAGAAGTTTGTCTTTCAGCTCCGCTGGGACATGGAACAGACCACCGTCCCGGTGGTATTCGACGGCCCCATCGACTGGCTGCGCCAGCCGGGGGACGATCCGGAGTTTGCCTACGCTTTCAACCGGATGCCCTTCTGGGTCTGCATGGGGCAGGCTTACGCCATGACCGGGGATGAGAAGTACGCAAAAGCCTTTGCGGGCCAGCTGGTCCACTGGGTGGATACTGTCCGCCGGGACGATTCCGCCTGCCAGAAGGCGTGGCGTACCATCGAGGCCGGGTTCCGCATGGACTACTGGGGCAAAGCCATGTGCTATTTCGAGGGCAGCCCGCACATTACGGAGGAGGTCATGGATAAGTTCGCCGCCTCCATGACCGATCACGCCGAGTACATCATGGACAACTGGAACAGCTACAACCTTATGAGCAACTGGGGCGTGATCGCCAACCGGGGCCTGTTCTTTGCCGGATGCCTCCTACCAGAAACGGAGCGGACTGCGGAGTACCGCCGGGAGGCTCTGCGGCGGCTGGATGCCGAACGGCGCATCCAGGTCTACGCCGACGGCGTGCAGTGGGAGCAGTCGCCCATGTACCACAACGAGGTGTTCCGCTGCCTGCTGGAGGTGGTGCTGCTGGCCCACCAGAAAGGCATCGCTCTGCCAGACGGCATGGAGGAGTCCGTGCGGCGCATGGCGATGGTGGATCTGGCGTGGCAGAAGCCCAACGGCAGCGAACCCATGATGGGCGACAGCGATGACATCGACCAGCGCGACATCCTGACCCTGGCCGCCGCCGTGTTCCGGGACGGTGTGCTGAAATCCGCAGGCTATCCCACGATGGATTTCGACAGTCTCTGGATGGTGGGCGCCCAGGCGGCGGAGGAATACGACACTATGCCCGCCGTATGCCCGGAGAAAACCGACTTTGCCCTCCACGACAGCGGCAACTATATTTTCCGAGACCGCTGGGGAGCGGACGGCGCTTGGGTGCGCTTCCACTGCGGGATGCTGGGTGCGGGACACGGCCACGCCGACCAGCTGCACATTGATGTGTCCGCCTTTGGAGAGGACGTCCTGACGGACAGCGGACGGTATACCTATGTCTACGGCCCGGTGCGCCGGGAGTTCAAGGACCCAACCGCCCATAACACTACCACAGTGGACGGCGAATACTTCTATATCACCGCTGACAGCTGGGAGTGTTCCAAACTCTGCCGGGCGGTGAACCGGGTTTATTGCAGCAACGCTCGCTACGGATATGCAGAGGGCGGACACTTGGGCTATTATGAAAAAGGTGTATTTGTCAACCGCCGCCTGATCTTCCTCAAGCCGGATGTCCTGGTGATAGCAGACGAGTTCTATTCTGGTGATTCCCACGATTACCGCCAGTTCTTCCACTGGGGAGAGACCGGGCGGGTGTCGGAGGAATCCGGCCTGATTCGCTGGGACGGAGAAAAGTGCGCCGCCCGGATGAAGCAGATCTCCGCCGTGCCGATGCAGGTATTCCAGCACCCTGGCAGAATTTCCCGGCATTACAATCACGCCCAGGAGAACACAGTTACCGAAACCGTGCTGCACGGCGAGGGGTTCACCTCTGTTTTCACGGTTCTGGCGCTGGACAGGCGGGGAGCGGAGGAGCGTTTTTCCGCAGAAAAACTGCCGGTATACTCCAATTTCAAGGGTATCCAGTTTTTGGATCAGCAGATCGAGGCTTTGCACATCACCAAAGGCGGCCGCAGTTGGGCCATTGCGGTAGCCCACGAGGAGTACGCCAGCCCTACCGACACCTTCAACGCCGGAGGCTGTACCGGCTTCGGCGGCGTGGTGGTGTTTGATGAAGCTGCCGGGGAAACTGAGATCGGCACGGTTTTAGCCAGATAAATCAAAATAACGTGAGGAGAAATGAAAATGGACATTCGCTATTCCGGAAATCCCAACGACGTCAAGCGGTACACCACCGAGGAGCTCCGCAAAGAGTTCCTGATTGAAAACCTCTATCAGCCCGATACTGTACAGGCTGTTTATTCCCATGTTGACCGGATGGTCACGCTGGGGATCATGCCCGTCCACGAATCCGTCTCCATCGACAAGGGCATTGATGTGTGGGCCAATTTCGGCACAAATTTCTTTCTGGAACGCCGGGAGGTCGGGTTCTTCAACCTGGGCGGCGCAGGCTCGGTCAGTGTGGACGGCAAGGTCTATGAGATGGGACCCAAGGACTGCATCTACATCACCCAAGGCAGCAAAGAGGTGCTGTTCTCCAGCACCGATGCTGCCGCTCCCGCCAGATTCTACGGCGTGTCCGCCCCGGCCCACCGCGCTTATGAAACGCGCCTTATCAAGTTGGCGGACGCCGCCAAGAAGCCTCTTGGTTCCATGGAGTCCTCCAACAAGCGTGTTATCAACCAGTTCATTCATCCGGACGTACTGAAAACCTGCCAGCTGTCCATGGGTATGACCGTCCTGGAGCCGGGCAGCGTCTGGAACACCATGCCCGTCCACACCCACGAGCGCCGCATGGAGATCTACACCTACTTTGATATTCCCAATGGTGAAGTCGTGTTCCACCTCATGGGCCAGCCCCAGGAGACCCGGCACATCGTCATGCACAACTTTGACGCGGTGATCTCCCCTTCCTGGTCCATCCACGCCGGATGCGGCACGGGCAGCTACACTTTCATCTGGGCCATGGGCGGCGAGAACCAGGCGTTTGACGATATGGATACCGTTTCCACAAGAGAGGTGCGGTAAATGAAGCTGAAAATCCAAATCATCGGCGCGGATGGAATCGTCAAAGCCTCCGCTGCCGGAACGGATATGGTTCGGCTGGTCTACCGGGAGGCGTATTGCCCCGGCGATATGCTGCACCTGGAGACGGACACCCCCGGCTTCGTCTGGGCGAAGCTGGAGGACAGCATCCCGGACACTCTGGCATGGCTGGCAGGGCCGTACCGTTTGACGGTTCCCTTTGGAGAAAAGCGGGCGAACTACTCCCCCAAGAGCTTCACCGGTACTGTTCATCTGCTGCAAGTCCGGGCGGCGGACGAGAAGGAAATCCAGGGCTGACGCAATCTGGCGTTGAATCCTTTGGACAACGCAGAAAACACCGGGCTCTTCCCCCATGCCAAGGCCAATATCGAGACTCGGGGCGAGTCCGTCTTTGCCGCCCGCAACGCCATTGACGGCTGCTATGCCAACAGCAGTCACGGCAACTGGCCTTATCAGAGTTGGGGAATCAACCAGGACCCGAATGCGGAGCTGACCCTGGATTTTGGCCGCGCAGTCCGGATCGACCGGCTGGTATTTACTATCCGGGCCGATTTCCCCCACGACAGCTGGTGGGATCATGTAACGGTCACGTTCGATAATGGCGTGGAACTGCTCTTTGACCTGGAGAAAACAGCAGAGCGCCAGTGCTTTGATATTGCGCCGGTAACGGTGCGCTGGCTGAAATTCCACCGGCTGCACAAGGTCGAGGACGACCCATCCCCCTTCCCTGCTCTGACGCAGATCGAGGTGTGTGGGACGGAGGCGTAAAGAGAGGAAACTGACGATGCATATTGCAAAAGAAACGCGCTACGACAGAATGTGCTATCACCGCTGCGGAGCCAGCGGCCTGCGGCTCCCGGCGGTTTCCCTGGGACTGTGGCACAATTTCGGCTCAAACGCCAGCTTTGACAACATGACCGATATTTGCCAGACAGCGTTTGACCATGGGATCACCCACTTTGATCTGGCAAACAATTACGGCCCAGTCCCCGGCGCGGCGGAAGAGAACTTCGGACGCATTTTAAGGACCAGCTTCGGGCCCTATCGTGACGAACTGGTGATCTCCACGAAAGCCGGATACGATATGTGGTCCGGCCCTTACGGCGACGGCGGGAGCAGGAAATATCTGGTGGCCAGCCTCGACCAGAGCCTCCGCCGCATGGGGCTGGAGTATGTGGACATCTACTATCACCACAGGCCCGACCCGGACACGCCTCTGGAGGAGACTGCAAGAGCCTTGGATGGGATCGTCCGCAGCGGGAAAGCCCTGTATATCGGCATTTCAAATTATGACAGGAATCAGACCATTGCCATTTCGGAATGGTTCAAAAGGCTGGGCACGCCGTTTATTATCAACCAGCAGAGATATTCCATGCTGGATCGTGGTATAGAGAAGGACGGTCTGAAGGAATATGCGGCAAAAAACGGGATTGGGATCATCACGTTCTGCCCACTGGCGCAGGGACTGCTGACTGACCGGTATCTGAATGGCATCCCGGCGGACAGCCGTATCCGGACGGATGGGAGATTCCTGAAAGAGGACGCCGTAAGTGAGACACTTCTGGGCAAACTCCGTGCGCTGAATGCATTGGCAGAGAAGCGCGGCCAGAGCCTGGCACAGATGGCACTGGCCTGGATCTTGCGGGACGGCGATATTACCAGCGTTTTGATTGGAGCCTCCCGGGCCTCCCAGGTAGTTGACAATGTGGGTATGCTGGATAATTTGCAATTCAGCGAGGATGAGAGAAGTCAAATCGAACAGATTCTTGCGTAGGAGAAATTGATATGAATAATTTCAGTATGGCATCCTTTTCCTTGGAAGGGAAAGTTGCCTTAGTCACTGGCGCGGCCTATGGCATTGGCTTCGCCATGGCGGAGGCCTTGGCCGGTGCGGGAGCGAAAATCGCTTTCAACTGCCGTAGTCAGTCCAATCTGGATAAGGCCCTGACGGATTACGCTGCCAAGGGGATCGCTGCCAAGGGCTACATTGCAGATGTGACCGACGAGGCCCAGGTCAACGACCTGATCAGCAAGATCGAAGCCGATCTGGGCGGCGTAGACATCCTGGTCAACAACGCCGGGATCATCAAGCGCATCCCCATGACGGAGATGAGCGCGGCGGACTTCCGGCAGGTGGTGGACATCGATTTGATCGGGCCGTTTATCTGCGCCAAGGCTGTGATCCCCGGAATGCTGAAAAAAGGACACGGGAAGATCATCAACATCTGCTCCATGATGAGCGAGCTGGGCCGGGAGACCGTCTCTGCTTACGCCGCAGCCAAGGGCGGACTGAAGATGCTCACCCGGAACATCTGCTCCGAGTACGGCGGGGCCAACATCCAGTGCAACGGCATCGGCCCTGGCTACATTGCTACCCCTCAGACCGCGCCCCTGCGGGAGCGCCAGCCGGACGGCAGCCGCCACCCCTTCGATCAGTTCATCATTGCCAAGACCCCGGCGGGTCGCTGGGGAACCCCAGAGGATCTAATGGGACCGGCGGTGTTCCTGGCCTCCGACGCCTCCAACTTTGTCAACGGGCATGTCCTCTACGTGGACGGCGGCATCCTGGCCTATATCGGCAAACAGCCTTGACGGAGGATAGCGCATGAACGATATTTTTGAGAAGATCCACGCCATTGGTATCCTGCCGGTTATTGCCTTGGACGACGCAGCTCAGGCGGTTCCGCTGGCAAAAGCCTTGGCAGCAGGAGGCATCCCCGCCGCCGAGGTCACCTTCCGCACCGCTGCGGGCGAGGAGGCGATCCGTCGGATCGCCCAGGAAGTACCGGAGGTGCTGGTAGGCGCGGGTACAGTGCTGACTACCGAACAGGTAGATCTTGCGGTAAATGCTGGAGCGAAGTTTATCGTCAGCCCCGGTACGAACGCAAAAGTTGTCTATCACTGTCAGAAACTGGGTGTACAACCAATTCCAGGCGCGATCACGCCTACAGAAATCGAAACTGCGATGGAGTTAGGGCTGGATGTGCTAAAATTCTTCCCGGCAGAGCCTTCCGGCGGACTGGGGATGATCAAGGCTCTGACTGCACCATACACCCAGATCAAATTCATTCCCACCGGCGGTATCAGCACCGCCAATATGGGAGAGTATCTGAAGCACCCCAAAATTCTGGCCTGCGGTGGGAGTTGGATGGTGAAGAAAGACCTGATGAACGCCGGGAAGTTTGAGGAGATCCGGGCTCTTGCAGCGGAAGCCGCCGCCATTGTGAAATCGGTTAGGGAGGGCAAGTGACATGACAAAGAGAGTTGTAACATTCGGTGAGATCATGTTGCGGCTGGCCCCCAACGGATACTACCGGTTCTTCCAGAACGACCAGCTCCAGGCCACCTTCGGCGGCGGTGAGGCCAACGTGGCGGTGAGCCTCGCCAACTTCGGATTGGATGCGGCCTACGTGACCAAGCTGCCCGCCCACGCCATCGGACAGGCAGCGGTGGATTCTCTCCGGCATTTCGGCGTGGACACCAGCAACATCGTTCGCGGCGGTGACCGGGTGGGCATCTACTATCTGGAGAAGGGAGCGTCCCAGCGAGGCAGTGTGTGCATTTATGACCGGGCCCACTCCGCCATTCAGGAGGCAAAGCGGGAAGACTTCAACTGGGATGCTATCTTTGAGGGGGCGGACTGGTTCCACTTTACCGGGATCACCCCGGCGCTGGGACAGGATCTGGTGGACATTTGTCTGGACGCCTGCAAAGCGGCGAAGGCACGGGGCGTGAAGATCTCCTGCGACCTGAACTACCGCGGTAAACTTTGGACACGGGAGCAGGCCAGGGAGGCCATGACCCAGCTGTGCGAGTATGTGGATGTGTGTATCTCCAACGAGGAGGATGCTAAGGATGCGTTTGGCATTGAGGCGGAGAATACCGACATCTACGGCGGGAGGCTGGACAAGGATGGCTACCGATCTGTCGCTAAACAGCTGGCGGACAAATTCAGCTTTGAAAAGGTCGCCATTACCCTGCGCACGTCCATTTCCGCCAGCGACAACGACTGGGCTGGGATGCTCTACGATGGGAAGGACTGCTATTTCTCCAAGGAGTACCACCTGCATATTGTTGACCGCGTAGGCGGCGGGGACAGCTTCGGCGGTGGATTGATCTACGCCCTGCTGTCGGATAAGGAGCCACAGGCGGCAATCGAGTTTGCTGTGGCGGCTTCGGCGCTGAAGCACTCCATTGAGGGAGACTTCAACAGGGTATCTGTGGCAGAGGTAGAGAAGCTGGCTGGCGGCGACGGCTCCGGCAGAGTACAGCGATAACAGGAGGAGGGAATATCTATGGAAAGTTATCAGGTATGGGCCGAAGAAACACTGGCAAAAGTCCGGGCAAAAATGTCCTGGGTCAGCGAGAAAAACAAGGACAAGATTCCCTACACCACTGGTGAAGACGGCCGCTATGATGACCGTTCCAGTGGTTCAGCGGATTGGAATGCGGACGATGGCCTGAACTGGTGGACCAACGGCTTCTGGGGCGGCTTGATGTGGCTGCTGTACCAGGACACCGGCGAGGAGCGGTACGCGGAGATTGCCAAGGCGTCCCGCCGCAAGCTGGAGCGGTGCTTTACTATCTTCAATGGATTGCACCACGATGTAGGCTTCATGTATCTGCCCACGGCAGGGATGGAGTATGCGCTCACCGGAAGCGAGGAGGCCAGGACAATCGCCATGCATGCGGCAACCCTCCTGGCGGGGCGCTTCAACCCGGTGGGACGGTTCATCCGAGCCTGGAACGATAACGGCGACAACGATGTGCGGGGCTGGGCCATCATCGATTGCATGATGAATCTCTCCCTGCTCTACTGGGCGTCCGAGAACAGCGGAGATCCCCGGTTCCGGCAGATTGCGGACCTCCACGCCGAAACCGCGCTGAAGCATTTCATCCGCCCGGACGGATCGGCCTGCCACATTGTGGAATTTGACCCGGAGACCGGCGAAATGGTTCGCAGCATCGGCGGACAGGGCTATGGAGAAGGCTCCTCTTGGACACGGGGGCAGGCGTGGGCCGTGTGCGGCTTTGCCAACAGCTACAGCCACACGAAACGGCAGGAGTATCTGGACGCCGCCAGGCGGGTGGCCAACTATTGTGTTGCAAATCTGCCAGAAAGCGGGATCGTTCCTATAGACTTCCGGCAGCCTCCTGATGTAAAATGGGAGGACAGCTGCGGCGCGTGCGTGATGGCAAGTGGATTTCTGGAATTGGCGAAGTATGTGCCGGAGGCGGATGGGGCCGTTTATATACGGGCGGCGGTGAAGATTCTGCGTGCTATCGCGGAGACGCGGACCGACTGGTCGGAGAGCTGCGACGCCATTGTGCAGAACTGTTCCACTGCCTATCATGATCCAAAACATCATACTACCATGGTCTATGCGGACTACTTTTTCACCGAGGCGCTATACAAATTGACTGGAAAAATTGAACTGATCTGGTGAGGAAAATTCAATGGGAAAAGCACTTCAAAACGGCAGCCTGTGGAGTGACGCCACCGGTTCGCCGATCCACGCTCACGGCGGCTGCATTCTGTTCCACAGTGGTTGGTACTACTGGTATGGCGAGGATCGCCGGGAAGATTTTTATATCAGCTGCTACCGTTCCAAAAACTTGATGGACTGGGAGTTTCGCAATCATATCCTGACCACCCGCTCGGAAATGCAGCCGTGCCGCATCCGGACAAAGCTCCAACTCACCAATGCCGCAGGTGGAAAGGTGAATCTGAAGTTCGGCATCCATATTATGCGGGGCATCCCCCGCGCCGCCGCCCATAATCACACAAGAATCCAGGGCAGTGACCTGACGGCGGACATGGTAGCGGACCCGTCCTCCATCTGCCGCTGGAACCCGGATATGTACGGTGTCCGGGACACTGAGGCGGGGCAGGCGTACTACGACTCCATCATTGAACTGTACGCCTCCTGGGGCGTGGACTTCATCAAGTGCGATGACATCTGCAACACCGACAACTGGATCCCCCACAGCGAACGTTCCTATGAGCGCCGTCATGAGATCGAGATGCTGGCGCGGGCTATTGAGAAATGTGAACGACCCATCGTGCTGTCCCTGTCCCCCGGTCCGGCGCTGATCGAGCAGGCGTGGCACTACAAAAAGTACGCCAATATGTGGCGCATTACCGATGACTTCTGGGACGACTGGAAACTCCTCAAGGCCATGTTCTACCGCTGTGAGTTGTGGCAGGATCACGTGGAGGCCGGGTGTTACCCCGACTGCGACATGCTGCCCCTCGGAATGCTGGGCGGAGGCTTCAGCAAGGGCGAGTGGTACACTCATTTCACCCATGACGAGCAGCGGACCATGATGACCCTGTGGTGTCTGTTTGGCTCACCGCTCATGGTGGGCGCGGAACTGACCAAGCTGGACGATTGGACGCTGTCCCTGCTGACCAACCGGGAAATTCTATCCATGCTCACTCCGGACTGCCGTCCAAGACAGGTCTTCCGGGATGAGGGCAGAGCGATCTGGACAGCGCGGAATCCGGTTCTGGACACGCAATATGCCGCGCTGTTCAATCTCTCGGATGAGCCTGCCGTTATCATCATCCCGCTGAAGGAGTTGGAAATGGAGGCCGGTCTGGCGCTGGAACTCTGGACGAACGAAAAGCAGGACCTGACAGACAGCCGCCTTACGGCGGAGCTGGCTCCCCACGCCTGCGCGGTCTACAAATTGGGATAGGAGCATGGAAATGAAGCAGGAATTTTTCAGTACGCCCCTTGACCTGAAAGCTGTCAAGGTCACGGACCCTTTCTGGCACAAGGAGCAGGAACTTGTCCGGACAGAGGTCATCCCCTACCAATGGGAGGCTCTCAATGACCGGGTGGAAGGCGCGGAGCCCAGCTACTGTATGCACAATTTCCGGGCCGCGGCCCACTTGATGCAAGAGAAGCAGGAGAAGGGAAGCGCCTACGCAGAACCCGCCTATACCTATCGAGGCTTTCAGGCAGTGCCGGAGGATCCCGCCCATCCGGAGCCGGACAAATTTTACGGCTTTGTCTTCCAGGACACCGACTTCTCCAAGTGGATCGAGGCCGTGGCCTACTCCCTGACCCAGCACCCGAACGCGGAACTGGAGAAAACGGCGGATGAGGCCATTGATCTGGTATGTGCCGCCCAGCACGACAGCGGGTATCTGGACACCTACTATATCATCAACGGCATGGACCGGGCCTTCACCAACCTGCGGGACCACCACGAGTTGTACTGCCTGGGGCATCTGATCGAGGGTGCGGTTGCCTACTATCAGGCCACCGGGAAGGACAAACTGCTGCGGGCGGCCTGCCGGTTCGCGGACTGCGCGGCGGAGAAATTCGGCCTGGAGCTGGGGCAGTGCAAGGGTTATCCGGGACATGAGATCGCGGAGATGGCGCTGGTGCGGCTGTATGAGGCAACCAGGGAAGAAAAATATTTGCGTTTAAGCAAGTTTTTCTTGGATCAGCGGGGGACCCAACCCTACTATTTTGACGAGGAGGCCCGGAGGCAGGACGAGTTGGACAGTAAATCTCACACACCCAACACCGACCCCAACCGTTACGCTTACCATCAGGCACACCTTCCTGTGCGGGAGCAGAGCGAGGCGGTGGGCCACGCCGTCCGGGCGGGGTATCTCTACTCCGGCATGGCGGATGTGGCGCGGCTGACCAATGACGAGGAACTGTATGCCGCCTGTCAGCGTCTGTGGGACAGCATCGTGAAGGAAAAGCTGTATATCACCGGCGGCGTTGGCGGCACAGTCCACGGAGAGGCGTTCTCCTACCCCTTCGACCTGCCCAATGACAGCGCCTACTCCGAAACCTGTGCCGCTATCGGTCTGGCTTTCTTTGCCCGCAGGATGCTGGAGATCGAACCCCGAAGAGAGTACGCCGATGTGATGGAGCAGGCGCTCTACAACACCGTTCTGGCCGGGATGGCGCTGGATGGCAAGAGTTTTTTCTACGTCAATCCACTTGAGGTCACCCCCAGGGCCTGCCGGGCCGACAAGCGGCTGGAGCATGTGAAGCCGGTCCGGCAGAAGTGGTTCGGCTGCGCCTGCTGTCCGCCCAATATTGCCCGGATCGTCAGCTCTGTAGCATCCTACGCCTACACGGAGAATGAGGACACGCTGTGGACCCACCTCTATATCGGCGGGGAGTTGACGAAAACGGTGGGGGACAAGACCATCCGCCTGACCATGGAGAGCGGCGTCCCCTGGGAAGGACGCGCGAAAATGACGGTACATACGGAAAACCCGGTCAACTGCATCCTGGCCTTCCGGCTTCCCGGATGGTGTGGGAAGAAACCGCCGGTGATTACGTTCCCGGACGGCGTGGAGCGGACGGACCGGGAGGGATACTGCTATCTGACTGGCACATGGCGGGACGGCGATGCGGTCACGCTGGAGCTTCCCATGCCGGTGCGGCTGCGGACGGCCAGCAGGAAAGTTCGTGAGAATTTGGGCAAAGCAGCCATCACCCGCGGCCCCATTACCTACTGCATGGAGGAAGCCGACAACGGAAAGGATTTGCACCTGTGTCTTATCGATCCTGTACAGATCAATGCGGCCAGGGCCATCCCTATGGAGATCGACGGACACACGGTAACTGCGTTGCAGATTCCGGGATTCCGGGAGGAGTGGGGCGATTCGGAATTGTATTCCGATTATACTCCCGCCAGGAGCCACCCAGTTATACTAAAATTCATTCCCTACTACGCCTGGGCCAACCGTGGAGAAGGTGAAATGCAGGTGTGGGTGCGGGCGAAGGATGCTTGACGAGGAAGCAAAATGAAGTTTGAAATAAAAGATACCTTTTATCTGGACGGAGAGCCCTTTCAGATCATATCCGGAGCGATCCACTACTTCAGAGTCGTTCCGGAGTATTGGCGGGACCGGCTGGAAAAGCTGAAGGCCATGGGCTGCAACACGGTGGAGACATACATCCCCTGGAACGTACATGAGCCCCGGAAAGGTCAGTTCTGCTTTGAGGGAATGGCGGATGTCCGGCGATTTGTCAGAATCGCGCAGGAACTTGGCCTCTATGTGATCCTCCGTCCCTCCCCTTACATCTGCGCGGAGTGGGAATTCGGCGGCCTGCCCGCGTGGCTTCTGGCGGAAGACGGCATGAGACTGCGGGTCTCCTATGAGTCATTTATGCGGCATGTAGAAGAATATTATCATGTTCTCATGAAAGAAATTGTGCCTTTACAGATCGACCACGGCGGACCTGTGATCCTGATGCAGATCGAAAATGAGTACGGCTCATACGCGACCGACCGGAAGTATCTGGAATGGCTGCAGGATACCATGCGTTCGGAGGGCGTGACGGTCCCTCTCATAACTTCCGATGGCCCGGCTGCAGAAAATCTATCCGGCGGAAGCGTGGACGGCGCACTGGCTACCGCGAACTTTGGTTCCCAGGCGGAAGCACGCTTCCAGGAGCTGAAGCCCTTCACAAATAGCGGGCCGCTGATGTGTACCGAGTTCTGGGTGGGCTGGTTTGACTACTGGGGGAACGGCGGGCATATGACCGGGAACCTGGAGCAATCCTGCAAGGACTTGGAGCAATTCCTGAAGCTGGGCCACTTCAACATCTACATGTTTGAGGGCGGTACAAACTTCGGATTTATGAACGGTTCCAATTACTATGACAAATTGACGCCGGATGTCACCTCCTACGACTACGACGCTGTCCTGACAGAGGATGGCCAGATCACGGAGAAGTACAGGCGCTATCAGGAGATTATCGGCAGGCATCGCCAGCTTCCGGAGATGAAGCTATCCGCCGGTATTCAGCGAAAGGCATATGGTAAACTCCCTGTACTGGAGAAGGTGGGACTGTTTTCTGCCCTGGAAGATTTGAGTTCGCCGGTTCGCAGCGCCTATCCTCAGTCTATGGAAAAACTCGGGCAGAACTACGGCTACATTCTGTATCGCTCCTCTCTTGACACGGAAGATCACATAGAACGGCTGCGCCTGTGGAAAGCAAATGACCGGGCAAAAATCTTTGTGGACGGGAAGCCCGCCGCCACCCTGTACGATTTGGAATTGCAGAAAGAAAAGAAGCTGGACATCTCCTTTGAGAAGGGCGCCATGCTGGACATTCTCATGGAAAACATGGGGCGCGTCAATTACGGCCCCCGGCTGGAGGAGCAGCGCAAGGGCATCGATCAGGGTGTGGAGATCAACGGTCACCTGCAAAGCGGCTGGGCGCAGTACCCGCTCCCACTGGACAATTTGGACCGGCTTGATTTTGCCAAGGGCTATCAGCCCGGTCTGCCGGGATTCTACCGCTTTGCCTTTGAAGCTGCGGAGACGGCAGATACCTTCCTGGATTTTACCGGATGGGGAAAGGGCTGCGCTTTTGTTAACGGTTTCAACATCGGCAGGTTCTGGGAGATCGGCCCGCAGAGGAGGCTGTATATCCCGGCCCCGCTGCTGAAATGCGGCGAGAATGAGATCATCATTTTTGAAACCGAAGGCAAAGCGGGAGATCACATCACTCTGACGGACGAGCCGGACATTGGTTAGGAGGGCGGCGGATGCACACTTATTTAGGCATTGAACTGGGTTCCACCCGCATCAAGGCGGTACTGATTGGGCCGGACATGAAGCCCGTCGCCACCGGAGCGCACGACTGGAAAAACCGGTTGGAAAATGGCTACTGGACCTATCCGTTGGATGCTGTCTGGTCCGGCATCCAAGACAGCTACCACAAAATGGCAGAGGACTTCCAGGCAAAAACCGGGGAGGAGCTGACCTCCATTGACACCATCGGTTTCTCCGCCATGATGCACGGCTATATGGCCTTTGGTAAAAGCGGAGAATTACTGACCCCCTTCCGCACCTGGCGCAACACCACTACCGGCCCTGCCGCGGCAGAACTGACAGAGCTGTTCGGATTCAATATCCCTCTACGGTGGTCCATTGCCCACCTGTACCAAGCCATGCTCAACGGCGAGGAGCATGTGAAGGACATCGACTACCTCACCACCCTGGCGGGCTATATCCACTGGAAGCTCACCGGCCGCCGGGTGTTGGGCGTGGGGGAGGCCAGCGGTATGTTCCCCATTGACAGTGAGGGGAATGACTTTAACACAGGGATGATTGCCAAGTTTGATGAGAAAGCGGCAGCGTATCCCTGGAGACTCCGTGACATCCTGCCGGAGGTCCTAACGGCGGGAGATGCAGCCGGAACTCTTACCCCCGAGGGTGCGAAACTCCTGGACCCCACAGGAAAACTGCAGCCGGGTATTCCACTCTGCCCGCCCGAGGGCGACGCGGGGACCGGCATGGTGGCAACCAACTCCGTAGCCGTTCGCACGGGCAACGTCTCCGCCGGGACCAGCGTGTTTGCCATGATCGTCCTGGAAAAAGCCCTGAGCAAATGCTACCCGGAGATCGACATGGTGACCACCCCCACCGGTAAGCCTGTGGCTATGGTACACTGCAACAGCTGTACCTCCGATCTGGATGCCTGGGTGGGGCTGTTCGGCCAGTTTGCGGAGCTGATTGGCGCGGACGTATCCAAAACAGCCCTTTATTCCACGCTCTATCAGCACGCCATGACCGGCGCGGCGGATTGTAATGGGTTGGTAGCCTACAACTACTTCGCCGGGGAACCTATTACCGGCCTGGATGAAGGCCGCCCCCTCTTTGCCCGGAATCCCGGTGGAATGGATCTCGCCGATTTTATCCGCACCCACCTGTATTCCTCCGTAGCAACCCTCAAGCTGGGCTTGGACATTCTTTTCCAGCAGGAGCATGTGGCTCTGGACAGCCTGCTGGGTCACGGCGGCCTATTCAAAACGCCAGCCGGGCAGCGTATCATGGCCGTTGCTGCGGGTGTGCCGGTGACAGTAATGGAGACCGCCGGGGAGGGCGGTCCCTATGGTATGGCTCTGCTGGCGGCATACATGCGCTGCAGCTCCGGCGGAGAGACTTTGGAGGATTTCCTGAAAAACAAGGTGTTCTCCGATGCCCCCAGTGTTACCATCTCTCCTGTCCAGGAGGATTTGGATGGCTTCAACACCTACATGACCCGCTATACCGCCGGACTCGCCATGGAGCGGGCTGCGGTAAATACTTTGAAATGAGGAAAGATCATCATGAAGAATAAGCAGTTCTGGTTTGTTGTCGGTTCCCAACACCTCTATGGCCCCGAGGTTCTGGAGACTGTGGCCGCCCGCGCCGCTGAGATGGCGGCGAAGATGAACGATAGCCCTCTTATTCCCTGTGCCATCGTCTACAAGGCCACCGTCAAGACCTGTGAGGAGATCACGGCCCTCATGAAGGAGGCCAACTACGATGACAACTGCTATGGTGTAATCACATGGTGCCATACCTTCTCCCCCAGTAAGATGTGGATCAACGGTCTGGAACTGCTCCAGAAGCCTTGGTGTCATTTCGCCACCCAGTATAACCGGAAGATCCCCAACGAGGAGATCGACATGGATTTCATGAATCTGAATCAGGCCGCCCATGGCGATCGGGAACATGGATTCATCGGAGCCCGTCTGCGCAAGCCCCGGAAGATCGTGATGGGTTACTGGCAGGATGAGGGGCCGCTGAAGGAGCTGGGCCTGTGGATGCGCTCCGCCGTGGGCGTGGCCGAGAGCCGTAGCCTGAAGGTCTGCCGCTTCGGGGACAATATGCGCAACGTGGCCGTCACCGAGGGCGACAAGGTGGAAGTCCAGCGCAAACTGGACTGGCAGGTGAACACCTGGGCGGTTGGTGATCTGGTGAAGGAGATGAACGCCATCACCGATGCTGAGATCGACGCGCTCATGGCAGAGTATGCTCAGAAGTATGACATGAACACGGACAAGGTGGAAAACGTGCGCTATCAGGCCCGCGAGGAGATCGCCATGAAGCGGTTCCTGGACCGTATCGGAGCGAAAGCGTTCACCAACACTTTCGAGGACCTCTACGGCATGGAGCAGCTCCCCGGCCTGGCCAGCCAGCGGCTCATGGAGCAGGGCTACGGCTACGGCGGCGAGGGCGACTGGAAGGTATCCGCCATGACCCGCATCGTCAAGGCCATGACCGAAGGCATGGGCGGCGGCTCCGCTTTCATGGAGGACTACACCTACCATCTCAAGGAGGGGGAGGAGTATTCCCTGGGCGCCCACATGCTGGAGGTCTGCCCCTCCGTGGCGGCGGATAAACCCCGGATCGAATGTCACCACCTTGGGATCGGCATGAACGAGAAGGACCCCGCCCGGCTGGTGTTTGAGGGCAAGGCAGGCCCCGCCGTAGTAGCCAGCCTGATCGACATGGGCGGCCGCCTGCGGCTGATCGTCCAGGACATCGAGGCGGTGAAGCCTATCATGGATATGCCGAACCTGCCTGTGGCTCGGGTCATGTGGCGGGCATATCCCGACCTCTGCACCGGCGCGAAGATGTGGATTCTCACTGGTGGGGCGCACCATACGGTTCTCAGCTACGACGCAACCGCGCAGATGCTGGAGGATTGGGCAGAGATGATGGACATTGAGTATGTCCACATTGGGAAGGAGACCACTATGGAGGGCCTCAAGCAGCAGCTTCTCCTGGCAGACCTGGCCTGGAAGCTGAAGTAGGAGGCGGGCCATGCTGGAAGAACTGAAAAAGAAGGTCTACGAGGCCAACGTGGAGCTGCCCCGGCGGGGACTGGTGACCTACACCTGGGGCAATGTCAGCGGCATCGACCGGGAGCGGGGCCTGTTTGTCATCAAGCCCTCCGGGGTGGAGTACGACGAGCTGAAGCCGGAGGATCTGGTGGTCATGGACCTCCAGGGCAACCAGGTAGAGGGGGCGATGAACCCCTCCTCCGACACCAAGACCCACCTGGTGCTCTACAACGCCTTCCCTGAGATCGGCGGCATCGTCCACACTCACAGCCCTCACGCCGTGGCCTGGGCCCAGGCGGGCCGGGACATCCCTGCCTATGGAACCACTCACGCAGACTACTTCTACGGTTCCATCCCCTGCGCCCGGAATCTGACGGCGGAGGAGATTGAGGCGGACTACGAGACCAACACCGGCCACGTCATCGTGGAGACCTTCCACACACGGGGCATCAACCCCGTCCACGTCCCCGCGGTGATCTGCTGCAGCCACGGCCCTTTCACCTGGGGCAAGGATGCTGCTCAGGCGGTGTATCATTCTGTGGTGCTGGAGGAAGTTGCAAAGATGGCGATGTTTACCGAGACTGTCAATCCCAAGGTTGGCCCCGCTCCACAGTGCATTCAGGACAAACATTTTATGCGTAAGCATGGACCAAACGCCTACTACGGGCAGAAGGTTTGAAACAGAGCATTAGTATTCAAATATTACCCAAGGCACACTCTCCCTGGATTTTCAACAACTAAGGAGGGCGCACCGGATATGAACAAAAAAGAAAGAGATGCAACACATCACCAGGCAATCACACATGAGCAGATGCTGAAAATCATGGAGCTTGCCAACTCTATACGTTATGGCTCCATTACCCTGGTACTTCAGGACGGCATCCTCACGCAAATCGATAAAAGTGAAAAGATACGTTTACATCCCCAATAGAAACTGACCGGAAAAACCGGAGGTTTCAGCTGCAGTAGGACTGCTTCTGAAACCTCCGGTTTTCTATTTTACAAAAAACAATATAGCGTGTAAAGAGAGCGGCCTACAATTCCAACTCTTTTTGATCCTGGAGCATCCTGATAAACGCAGTGATCAATTGCAGCTGCTTTTGCGAACATGACGCCAGCAGCCTGGTAGCTTCTCCTAACTGACCATCTGCAACATAGGTTTCTGGGAAGAATATACGATCTGCGGACGTGCCATAGTATTGCAGAAGTTTTCTCAGAGTCTCTATACTCAGATTCTTTTCGCCCAGTTCCACCGCGGCCAAATGTCTAAGGCTGATGTCGACATGCTCCACAACACAGTTGCGGCTGAGATTCTGTTCTTCCCGTATGTCCCGGAGGATACCACCGGGATGATCAGCAATATGTTCATGCTTTTTTGCCACCAGTGGCTCACCCCCTTTGGGATTTATTTTACCCGAAACGGCAGGCATCTGGGAATGTTCCAATGGTGGTAATATTTCGGCTCTATTAGAGCATATCTCGCTTACAAACGGTGGATCAAAGCACAAGGAGCCCTCTCCTTGCCGAAAGAGAGGGCTTCTTATGCGATTCCAATTAAATAAAAATCCTGTTGAGCGTTTTCTGTCGTAGGTGGCTTTTTAGTTGCTTCCAGTCTATGCCAAGCCCTTACAGTGTCGCTCCAGTTATGCGGCCTGTAAATCTGCCTATTGGTATGAACTGGTAGTGGTAAAAAATCGGCCCCTAACGAGGTATGGAACAGCCTTGTGCTGTACCATACCTCATTTTTTGTTCCCCATGATCCGCGCCCCTCCGCTTCTGAAATTTTGGTTCGTGTTCTAACAAAATTTCAGAAGAAAGCGAGGAAATTTTCTTGTTTACAAGATATTTTCGCAAAAAGGACCCCTCCGGCGAGGCGGCCGAAACGGAATGGATCGAAATGAGCGGCAGGGAGTATTACCGCTTTGTTACTGCTCCTGAGAACAGGGACAAGCATTTCATTGATATGGGGGATGTAGTGCTGGAGTGCAGCGAAGCCGAGTATAAGAAGTTTAAGGCAGAAGATGACCACAGCAGCTACATACTGGAACAAACGGAAGGCTGGCTCACTCTTTCCTTGTACGAGCTGGGTGATGGTGATCGATGCAGTGGCGAAGAACTGATTCCGGACGAAGATGAGGATGTATGTGATCTCGCTATTCGGAACATCCAGCGTCACGCTCTGCAAAACGCTTTACAGAGGCTCTCGGAGGATGAATATCGCATGATCATGTTGAAATATCATTCCCGTTTTGCTATGTCCGAGGAGAAAATCGGGGAGTTGTTTGGCCTCTCTCAATCTGGGGTAAACAGGCGTCTGGCAGCAATAAAAAATTCTTTGAAAAAGTTTGTCATAGAAGCTGAAAAAAGTTCGCAATAGAAAAGTGTAGGGAGGAGTAAGCCTCTCCTATACGATGCACATTGAAAAACACCGCCCTAAGCGGTCATATCCGGCGACTAATAACGTCGGCTGACGGCCCCATGACGAATGGGACAAGCGATGCGGCGGGTGCGCCAAGACCACCTGTAGCGGAAGATGGATTGCAGCGAATTCCATCTCTGCTATCAAAGACGGCCATATAAGAAGGTGCCGAGCGGTCCCCACCCAGCCAAAAGCAGCCCTGGCAAGCTGCTTTGCAACGATCCCGTCAGCCCTGTACTCACTGTCCAGCCACAGTCTCAAGCAATGGGGGCAGCTCGGAGAGATCCTCGGAGGGGTGAGATTCCCGGAGAGCGGAGCCAACCGCTGGTTAGTTCAGCCGCCCAAGCCTGGGGGAGTAGTGTCGAATACAGGCAGTAAGAGTAACAAGACTTTTTGAAAGTCAAAATTTCAGAAGTGGCGGGAGCCGCTCCAATAACAGGGACTAGCGCAATCTTTGCACCTTTTTGGGGCGGCTCCCTTGTCATTTCGAGTTCAGAGGAAGAACAGATGGTCATACAACAGCCACGGCCCGTCCGGCGAGGGGACATCTACTATGCCGACCTTGCGCCAGTGATCGGTTCCGAGCAGGGCGGAGTCCGACCCGTTCTGGTGATCCAGAATGATATTGGAAACCGGCACAGCCCAACGATTATCGCCGCCATCATCACCGGCCAGCGCAAAAGTCGGTATCTGCCCACTCATGTGCTGCTGCCGGCGTCTACCTGCGGTCTCCCAAAGAAATCCATGGTTATGCTAGAGCAGCTCCGCACTTTGGACAGGAACCGGCTGTGTGGATACGTTGGACATCTTGGAACAGCGAGAATGGATGAAATCAACATAGCATTGGGAATCAGCATCGGCCTTGCCTGACGCGGCTACATACTCAAGGAGGTTTTGCGAATGAATCCCAACATCAACTACATCGGCATCCTGAACCTTCTCCGCCAGCTGGTGGAGAGGGGAACCATCACTGCGGCGGAAAGCAAGAAGATTGCCCGGCATATTGCTATAAAAACCGGGGCAAACATTGTCATTCCCGCTGCTTCTTTCTGAGGAAAAACTCTAGCTATTCCAATGCTTCTGTAGTATTGTGTGCTGGTAAAGGAGGTGTGAACCATGAGCGGAAAGCAGCAGACCAATGGCAATCTCGCGCTGGATCAGAAAAGAGTCATCGTCATTGAAGCCACGCAAAGGCCGGAGGCGCAGAAGCTCCGTGTAGCCGCCTACTGCCGGGTCAGCTCCGATTCCAGCGATCAGATGAACTCCTTCACCGCGCAGCTCAACTACTACACCGCACTGATTGCCAGCAAAGAAAACTGGCTCCTGACGGACATCTACGCTGACGCCGGGATTTCGGGCACTTCGGCAAAGAAGCGCCCGGACTTCCAGCGGCTCCTCGCGGACTGCCGCAAGGGCCAGGTGGACAAGATTCTGGTAAAATCCATCTCACGGTTTGCCCGCAATGCCGCCGACAGCCTGGAGGCGATCCGGGAGCTGAAGGCCATCGGCGTAGGAGTGTACTTCGAGGAGCAGAACATCGACACCTCGACCATGACCGGTGAGCTGCTCACCGCTATGTTCTCTGCCATCGCCCAGAAGGAGAGCGAAAGTATCTCCGGCAATATGCGGTGGAGTTACCAGCAGAGGATGCAAAAAGGGACGTATATTCCGCCAACGCTGCCATACGGCTACGTTCTCAGGAATGGCGCCATCGCCATTGATGAACCGAGAGCGGATGTGATCCGGAGAATTTTCTCCGAATACCTTGCGGGTCGCAGTACAGAGATGATCGCCGCCGGCCTCACAGCGGATAACGTTCCTTGCCGCTATGGTGGAAGCAACTGGAGTTCAACATCTATCCGATACCTCATATCGAACGAGAAATATACCGGCAATTCCCTCTGGCAGAAATATTACACCACGGATACTCTGCCGTACCGCCACCCGCTGAACAAGGGTGAGAAGCAATCCTATTACGCAGAGAATACTCACCCGGCCATTATCCCACAAGAGGATTTCGATACGGCACAAATGCTTCTGGCACAGCGCCGGGAGAAGATCGCTCCAGTGCAGGGCATCCCGTATCCGCTCCGCAAGAAAATCCGCTGCGCCAACTGCGGGGCGCTTTTCCGCAGAAAGGTGGTTCGGGGCATCGTATACTGGGCCTGCATGGGGCATGACAGCCGTGGGAACAACTATTGTGAAACCGTGCAGATCGCGGAGAGCGAAATCAACGCCGCTTTCCTGCGGGTGTACCACAAGCTCCGGCTCCACGGAGAGCCGATCCTCAAGCAGATGATCTCTGACCTCCAGACCGTCCGGGAACGGCGGATGCTGTGGAGCCAGGAGATCATTGATCTGAACAAGAAAATATCCGACCTATCCGATCAGGATCGAATGCTGGCCGACATGAACAAATGCGGCCTCGTCGATCCTGATATTTTTATATCCCAGAGCAACGCCCTGGCCCAGCAGCTCCGCGCCGCCAAACAGGAAAAGGCCCGGCTCCTTGATTCAAAATCTGACGATACACTCCCCAGAACGAGAGAACTTCTGGAGACGCTCAGCGTTCTGCCGGAGTTCCTGCCGGAATTTGATGGGGAGATCTTCGCGGATCTGGTGGAGGGCATCACAGCGGATGACAGATGCATCCTGCGGTTCCGCATGAAGAATGGGCTGGAATTGGCAGAAACGATAGACAGGAGGACGCGCTGATGGCATACCGGAAACTGCCCTTCGGCTACCAAATGCGGCAGGGCAAAATTGAAGAGCATCCTGCGGAAGCCGAAACCCTGCGCTGGATATTCCAATACTATCTGGCTGGCAACTCCTATCAGAAGGTTATGGATGAGCTTCTGCGGCAGGACGTCCCGTATCTGCTGGGAAGGCCCTGGAACAAAAATATGGTGGCGCGGGTTCTTGCCGACCGACGGTACGCTGGGGCGGATGGGTATCCGCAGTTGATTGATCCGGCGCGCTTCCAGGCTGTACAAAAGACCGTCCCATGCCGAACGGCGCCGCTAAAAAGGGACGAAGAACGCGCCGCCATGCAATGGTTTGCAATCTGTGCTGTCTGCGGCGAAAGGGTGCTGCGGGACTCCAAGCAGCATGGCAGGGAACGCTGGCAGTGTCCGCAGTGCAAAGCCATCTCAACCAAGGCAACAGATAGAAAGCTGATAGCGGGGACAAAGGAATTATTAGACGGTCTGATTCAGGCTCCCGATATCGTCAGCTGCGCTGGCCGGGAATCTGAAGAGAGCTGCAGCATCCAACGTGCAGAAGATGCGTTCCAGCAGGCGATGGATACTCCGAATTTCAGCGAATCCGCCACAAAAACCGCAGCACTTTCACTGGCTGCCGCCCGGTTCGATGCCCTTGGCTCAGAGGACTACGAATCCATGCGGATACAATACATACTGGCCAGGGCGGAGCAGAACGGCAAGCTGAATACCATGCTGCTCCGTCAAATTACCTCCGCCATCCTGATCCATCCCGATGGGACGGTCAGCCTGAAACTGAAGAACGGACAAATCATCGAAAGGAGCGATTTCTCATGACAGGAACTATCCCGAAAGTCATCGTCATACCACCCAAGCCGGAGCTGGCCCGCTCTAAGGCTGTCCAACGCCAACTCCGCGTGGCCGCTTACTGCCGGGTATCTACAGACGATGAGGAGCAGCTCAGCAGCTACGAGGCACAGCAGACCTACTACACCGACAAGATCATGACCAATCCCCAGTGGACGATGGCGGGCATATTTGCTGACGAGGGCCGGTCGGGCACATCCGCCACTAAGCGGCCCGAGTTCCTGCGGATGATCCGCAAGTGCAGGCAGAAGAAGATTGACCTGGTGCTGGTCAAGTCCATCTCCCGCTTCGCCCGAAACACGGTAGACTGCCTCAACTACATCCGCGCCCTGCGGTCGTTGGGCATTGCAGTGATTTTCGAAAAGGAGAACATCAACACCCTGGATGCCGACAGCGAGATGCTCATCACCATAATGGGCGCTTTCGCCCAGGCGGAGAGCGAAAGCATCAGCGAGAATGTGAAATGGGGTGTGAAGCAGGCCATGCGGGAGGGCAAGGTCTCCATCCAGTATAAGCATCTGTACGGCTACGAGCGGGGCGAGGACGGCAAGCCCAGGATCATCCCCGAGCAGGCGGAGGTAGTGCGGCAGATGTATGACCGCTTCCTGGCCGGACACAGCATCCGCATGATCAAGGACGAACTGGAGCAGCAGGGCATTCTGACCTCCAAAGGCGGCACGGTCTGGTCGGAATCTGTGATTCGCAGCATCCTCAAAAATGAAAAATACTGCGGCGACGTCCTGCGGCAGAAGACCTACACCCAGGACTGCATCAGCCATAAGCATCTCCGCAACGAGGGCCAGCTCCCCATGTATCTGGTGCAGGATCACCACGAGGGCATCGTCAGCCGGGACACCTTCAACGCAGTCAAGGCGGAGTTTGCCCGGCGGAACGCGGGCCGCGCCCCTACCCAGAAGCTGGCCCCCACCGGACGCTCCTGCTACAGCGCAAAATACGCACTCACCGAGCGGCTGGTGTGCGGGGAGTGTGGGACGCTCTACCGTAGGTGCGTATGGACGAAAAAGGGCAGGAAGCTCGCCGTGTGGCGGTGCGCCAGCCGGATAGACTACGGAACAAAATACTGCCGCGATTCGTCTACGCTCTACGAGGAACCGCTGCAGGCCGCCATCCTCGCCGCCATCAATTCTGTCATGAATCAAAAGACCGCCCTGGTGGAACAGATCGCCGATTCCATGCGAACGGAACTGATGCCGATCCCCGGCGGTTCCATGAGCCTCTCCGCCATCGACCAGCGGATCGAGGCTCTGAACCAGGAGTTCCAAGACCTGTTCGCCGCCTCCCGAGAGGACGGCGGATACATGAAATACGCGGACGAGTTCAAGCGGATCACGGATGCCGTGGCGGAACTGAAGGCGAAGCGGATCCGGTTCCTGGAACAGCAGGACAGCAGTTTCGCCGCCAGCCGTAGGATCAACGACGCGGTGAGTATCCTGAACGCCAGCTCCGCTGAGATCACGGAATGGGATGAGAGTATGATTCGTCAGCTGGTGGATACGGTGAAGGTGCTGTCGGCGGACAGGATCAGGGTATACTTCCGGGGCGGAATGGAGGCAGAGCAGAAAATCGGAGAGAGGCGATAATCATGATCTGGATCACGGGCGATACCCACGGAGGCTTCCAGCGGTTCGGGACAAAATACTTCCCGAAGCAGCGGGACATGAATCGGGATGATTACACAGTGGTCACCGGCGATTTTGGGGGCGTTTGGGCCAGAACACCGGAGGAGGCATACTGGCTCGACTGGCTGGAGGAAAAGCCGTTTACGACCCTTTTTGTGGACGGTAACCACGAAAATTTCACTATGCTGAACGAACTTCCTGTCCACGAATGGCATGGCGGAAAAGTCCACTATATTCGTCCTCACGTACTCCATCTGATGCGCGGGCAGGTATTCGAGATCAATGGGATCACCTTCTTCACCATGGGCGGCGCGGCCTCCCACGACATTCAGGACGGCATCCTCGACCCGGAGGCTCCCGGCTTTGAGCGGGAATACTGGTTCAAGCGCCGGACACGGCAGATGTTCCGGGTGAAAGGCGTGTCCTGGTGGCCCGAGGAAATGCCCTCGGATGTAGAATACGAGGAAGCGGTCAGGAATCTGGAAGCGGCCAACTGGAAGGTGGACTGCATTCTGACCCACTGCGCTCCGACCAGCATCCTGAAGAAGCTGGATGGAGACTATACCCCTGACCGGTTGACCGATTTTCTGGAGACAGTAAAGCAGGGATGCCAATTTGATTACTGGTTCCTGGGGCACTATCACAAGAACTGTGTGATTGATGAGCGATTCATCATACAGTGGGAGCAGATGGTAGAACTGAAATTGGAATAATACTGCGGATACCGCTAAGGAGCAAGCCCTCGGAATGTATATCCGAGGGCTTGCTCGTTGGCGATATTGAGAGAACAGGCGCGTCCGCGCCGGAAAGGAGGAGTTGGATGAATATCAGAAAAACCGCAGACTACAGTGCCATGTTCGCTGCGCTGGATGCTCTGATGGCGGCAAAATTGCCGCAGGTGGAGCTGTACTGTGAGATTGGCCGTTTGATCAGCAGCAAACCAGAGAAGGGCGCTGCTGTTGCCGCAGCGGTGTACCTGAGCGGAACATACTCTGACGCGTCCGGCTTCTCTCCCCGAAACTTGCGCCGGATGCGGGAGTTTTACCGTGCCTATGAGAGCGCACCGGAGGTGCTGGCTCGGGCAATGACCATTGGCTGGACACAGAATGTGGTCATTCTGGAGGCCGATCTAACGCTCCAGGAACGGACATGGTACATTCGAGCGGCAGGTCAATTTAGGTGGTCAAAGCTAGAACTCCAGCGAAAAATTGAGGCTAGGACACATCTGGAAATCAGCCTCGACTTCCCGGATGAAGTGTGCTATACTGAAGCAAAGACTACGGATGGGGAGCATATAATCAATGACAAATATCCTCTTTGTGTGCCACGGCAATATCTGCCGCAGTCCGATGGCGGAATTTGTGATGAAGGATCTGGTGAAAAAGGCGGGGCTGGAGAGCCAAATCCGCATCGCCTCCGCCGCCACCAGTACCGAGGAGATCGGCAACCCTGTCTACCCTCCGGCCCGCCGGAAGCTGGCGGAGCATGGCATCGGCTGCGCTGGCAAGACAGCCCGGCAACTCACTAGAGCCGACTACGGTCAATACGACCTCCTGATTGGGATGGACAGCGCAAACCTGCGGAATATGCGCCGTATCTGCCTCGGCGACCCCGAGGTCAAAATACACCTGCTGCTGGAATATACCGGCCACCCCGGCGATGTAGCTGATCCGTGGTATACGGGTGACTTTGAGACTACCTGGCGGGATGTGCTGGAAGGGTGCATGGGGCTGCTGGAGCAGTCCAAAGAGCAGACCCAGCAAGATTTGAACCGTTGCGGACAATAACAGAGACAGGAGCTTTGAAATATGAACAAGCCGCTGACTCCACAGGATCACAACCTGGATTTCAGTAGAATTACGTCCATCATTGAATCTGCCCGCAGCCGTGCGTTGAAAGCGGTTAATGCAGAACTGATTCGAATGTATTGGGATGTTGGCGAATATCTGTCCAGCCTCTGTGCGAATGCGGCATTCGGTGATAAAGTGATTGATGAAGTCGCTTCTTATATTGCCAGCAGCGGCACAGCGGTGAAGGGGTTCAACCGGCGCGGATTGTACCGGATGAAGCAGTTCTATGAAACCTACCGGGGCGATGAATTTGTGACACCACTGGTGACACAAATCAGCTGGACGAATCATCTGCTGATTATGTCCGGTTCAAAGACGGCAGAAGAACGCCGTTTTTATATGAAGCTCTGTGCGGAGGGGCATTACTCAAAACGCGAGTTGGCCCGTCAGATAGACAGCGCATACTATGAGCGGTATATGTTATCATCAAAGAAGCCGCTTCCAGATACAGTTCCACAGAGTGCAAAGGGCGGCATTTTGGATACCTATGTCCTCGAATTCCTTGATTTACCGGAGCAGTATTCCGAGCAAAACTTCAAAAAGGCCATTATTGCGAATCTCAAAAAGTTTATCCTTGAATTTGGCAAGGATTTTTCGCTGATTGGCGAGGAATATCGTGTACAGGTTGGTAATTCGGATTTTTACATTGATCTTCTCTTCTACAATCGGGCGCTGTCCTGTCTTGTGCCAGTCGAGTTGAAAATCGGAAAGTTCAAACCGGAACATGTCGGGCAGGTCAATTTCTATTTGGAAGCCCTTGATCGTGATGTAAAAAAGCCACATGAAAATCCAAGTGTTGGGCTGATTCTTTGTGCAAGTAAAGATGATGCAGTGGTTGAATATGCATTGAGCCGCAGTATGTCCCCGACCATGGTTTCTGATTACACGCTTTGCCTTCCGGATAAAAAGGTTCTACAGAACAAACTGCGCGAGCTAACCGATATTGTCATGGAGCGAGATGATATGAGGGGGAGCGAGTAAGTTTTTGCTCGGTTCGAAAGTGGGCGCGCTTGCCAAAAATCCTCTGAAATCGTTTGATTTCGGGGGATTTTGATTTGTTTTGGGAATATTTTTGATATGTTGATTTTTGCGGTTTTAGTTTGACCCACACGCTGACCCACAATAGGAAAAATCACGACGGAGGGGAGAGGTC
>CAJUPS010000019.1 GCA_910588045.1 uncultured Oscillospiraceae bacterium
GGTAGGGGCTACCGATGACCACGCTAAAATAGACGCTGAAGACCGGTAAGCGGACGGCAGTAAGGTTTAGACCGGCCAGACTGTGCCTCGGGCGCAAAAAAACAATAACCCCCGTAATAAGGTATCGCCCTCCGGGCGATGCCCAAGGGATTCTTAAACCGTAGGTTTAAGCGAGTTTTTGCCTACTTTTGCCTCGCGGCAAAAGTAGGCGCGGAGTCCGGGGCCGCGTAGGTCCCGGGCTATCGATAAGAAACAAGTGGACGCCGCCCGAAGGGCGGCAGAATAAATTGATTGAATAAGGAGACTATAACAATGAGCAAGACAGAAAACCTGGCCCAGCATCTTGAAAAACTGCATATCAACAATATGTACAAAAACGACTTCTACTGGACCTGGGACAAGACCGGTGATGAACTGGACGCCATCTTTACGGTCGCGGACGCCCTCCGCGACCTGAGAGAAAGAAACATCTCCACCAAGATTTTTGACTCCGGTCTGGGCATCTCCATCTTCCGGGACAACTCCACCAGAACAAGATTCTCCTTTGCCTCCGCCTGTAACCTGCTGGGTCTGGACATCAAGGACCTGGACGAGAAGACCAGCCAGATCGCCCACGGCGAGACCGTCCGCGAGACGGCCAACATGGTCTCCTTCATGGCCGACGTCATCGGCATCCGCGACGACATGTTCATCGAGGAGGGCCACAAGTACCAGAAGACCTTCATGGACGCCCTGGACGAGGGCTACGAGAAGGGCATCCTGGAGCAGCGCCCCACCCTGGTGAACCTCCAGTGCGACGTGGACCACCCCACCCAGGCGATGGCCGACCTGCTCCACGTCATCCACGAGATGGGCGGCGTGGAGAACCTCAAGGGCAAAAAGGTTGCCATGACCTGGGCCTATTCCCCCAGCTACGGCAAGCCCCTGAGCGTGCCCCAGGGCATCATCGGCCTGTTTACCCGCTTCGGCATGGACGTGGTCCTGGCCCACCCCGAGGGCTATGAGGTCATGCCCGAGGTGGAGGAGATCGCCTCCAAGAACGCGGAAGCCTCCGGCGGTTCCTTCAGGAAGGTCAACTCCATGGAGGAGGCGTTCCAGGACGCCGACATCGTCTATCCCAAGTCCTGGGCCCCCTTTAAGGCCATGGAGAAGCGCACCCAGCTCTACCGCGAGGGCGACAAGGCGGGCATCGACGCGCTGGAGAAGGAGCTGCTGGCCCAGAACGCCGAGCATAAGGACTGGTCCTGCACCGAGGAGATGATGAAGCTGACGAAGGACGGCAAGGCCCTCTATATGCACTGCCTGCCCGCCGACATCACCGGCCTGAGCTGCAAGGAGGGCGAGGTGGACAACAGCGTCTTTGACCGCTACATCGAGCCGCTGTACAAGGAGGCCTCCTTCAAGCCCTATATCATCGCCGCCATGATCTTCCTGAGCAAGGTCAAGGACCCCGTGGCCGCCCTCCGCGACCTGGAGAAGCGCGGGGAGAAGCGCAAGGAGTTCTAAGAAAAACCACAATCGTCGGAAAGGGAGTACCCCCGGTACTCCCTTTCCAAATCCGGAACAGTTCGAGAAGAATGAGGTAACTGATATGAGTAAACGCATCGTCATTGCCCTGGGCGGCAACGCCCTGGGCAGCACCCTCCCCGAGCAGGCGGCTGCGGTGAAAATTACCGCCCGGGCCATCGTGGACCTGATCGAGGACGGCAACCAGGTCGTCGTGGCCCACGGCAACGGCCCCCAGGTGGGGATCATCAACAACGCGATGTCGGCCCTCCAGAAGGAGGACCCCGCCCAGGGCTATACGCCCCTGTCCGTCTGCGGCGCCATGAGCCAGGCGTATATCGGCTACGACCTGCAAAACGCCTTCCGCGAGGAGCTGCTGGACCGGGGCATCACCAACATGCCCGTGTGCTCCATCGTCACCCAGGTGGAGGTAGACCCGACGGACCCCGCCTTTGAGAACCCCACCAAGCCCATCGGTAAATTTATGACCGAGGCGGAGGCCAGGGCGTACCACGAGTCCACCGGCAATCCGGTGAAGGAGGACGCGGGCCGTGGCTGGCGGCGCTACGTGGCCTCCCCCAAGCCCAAGCACATCATCGAGGCCGGGGCCATCCGGGCCCTCACCGAGGACGGCCATCTGGTCATCTGCTGCGGCGGCGGCGGGATCCCCGTCTACCGCACGGAGAAGAACCATCTCAAGGGCGCGGCGGCGGTCATCGACAAGGACTTTGCCTCCGAGCTGCTGGCCGAACAGCTCAACGCCGACATGCTGATTATCTTGACCGCCGTGGAAAAGGTGGCGGTGAACTTCCGCAAGGAGAATGAGCGCTGGCTGGATTCCATGACCCCGGCGGAGGCCAGGGACTACGCCGCCGAGGGACAGTTTGCCCCCGGCTCCATGCTGCCCAAGGTGGAGGCCGCGGTGAAGTTTGCCGAGTCCAAGCCCGGCCGGGAGGCGCTGATCACCCTGCTGGAGAAGGCCAGGGACGGCATCGCCGGGAAGACCGGCACCATCATCCGGCAGTAAAAAAGGCAGGAAAAACGTGGCCCCCTGGCCGGACTTTCGTCCGGCCAGGGGGCCACAGCCTATTTTTCGTAGTGGGCCTTCACGTTGGAGGGGAGCTCGTCATAACGCACCTCCTCCCAGGAGATGACGCCCCGGAGGGGCGCGACGTGGACGAGGATGTAGGCCCCGTCCTTCAGCTCCCGGGAGGTGTCCAGCTCCAGGTTCTTGACCGCGCCGCTCTCGGTGTAGGCCGGGAGCGTATAGCGGTAGTTCATCCCGCCGTGGGGCGTGATGGGCGCGATTTTTTCGTTGTCGATCTGACTGTACAGGCTCTCCGCGTTGTCCGTGGTGGACTGGAAAAGAAGCCCCATGGAGCAGATTCCCGCCGCCAGGATCAGCACCAGCGCGCCAACGATGAGAAGAGCGGTCTTGCCTTTTTTCACAGAAAAAGCCTCCTTGCATGGGTGATGTGGCTATTATACTGCGCAGACGCGCCGCGTTCCATCGCTTTACCTTACAAAACGGGCGGGAACCTTACATTGCTGTAAGATTCCCGCCCGCATTTGCAGATCACACCTGCAAAAACTTCCGTATCGCGGAGAGGCTCCCCCCCACGCCGATGAGCATCCCCGCTGCGGCGAAGATGATGGCGACATAGGTCCACATACTCTCAAAGGGGACAACGGTAATGAGGTTGATCGTGTCGTTGTTGGCCACCGACCGGGACACCGCCTCATAGAGCCCCCACTGGAGGAAGAACCCGATCACCGCCGAGAACAGCCCCAGCAGAAACCCCTCGTACACAAAGGGCCATCGGATGAACCCGTTGGTGGCCCCCACCATCTTCATGATGGCGATCTCGTCCCGGCGGTCGAAGGTGGTCAGCTTGATGGTATTGGCGATAATGAACACCGACACCAGAAACAGCACCGCAATCAGCACCACGCACACCACCCCCGCCACATTGCGGATGGTGATGAATCCCGCCGCCTCGTCCTCGTAGGCGCTGACGTCGTAGATGTTGGGCAGCTCTTCCAGGGCCGCCTTGGTCTGGCTCATGTAGCCGATGTCCACAAGGTCGATGGCGTAGCGGTGGCGGAAGTTGTCGTCCGGCAGGCCCTGAAAGAGCTCGTTGTCCTCATAGCGGCCCCGGAAGGCGGCGGCGGCCTCCACGTCGGAGATAAAGGTTACGCCCGCTACATTGTCTATCGCCCGTATATCCTTCTCCATGGCGCGCGCTTCTTCCTCGCTCATGCCCAGGTCCGCAAAGGCCAGGATCTGATTTTGACTCTCCAGCTCCGCCAGCATGGCGTTGGCGTTCACCGCCACCAGAGTGAAGGTGCCCATGATCAGCAGGCAGGCCACCGTGATGCCCACGGCGGCGAAGGACATAAAGCCGTGGCTGAACATGTTGAACGCGCCCTCTTTGATAAAGTAGAAAAAATTATGCCTGTTCACAGCGCTCTCCTTCCGTAGTACCCGTGTCCGTCGCTGACCACCCGGCCCCGCTCCAGCATCACCACCCGTTTGTCAAACCGATTGACCAGGTCCTTCTCATGGGTGACCACCAGCACCGTGGTCCCCAGGGAGTTGATCCGCTCCAGCAGGCGCATGATCTCCAGAGACCGGGCCGGGTCCAGGTTGCCGGTGGGCTCGTCGGCGATGATGGTACTGGGGTTGTTGAGCAGGGCCCGGGCAATGGCCACCCGCTGCTGCTCGCCGCCGGAGAGCTCCGAGGGCAGGCGGCGGCCCTTGTTCTCCAGGCCCACCAGATTCAGGCAGTAGGGGATGCGCTTTTTGATCTCCTTGGGGCCCGCGCCCACCGCCCGCATGGCGAATACCATATTATCATAGACCGTTTTGTGCTCAATCAGCCGGAAATCCTGAAAAATAACCCCCACCGTCCGGCGCAGATGGGGCACCTGCCACTCCCGGATGTTCCGCAGGGAGAAGCCGTTGACCATCACGCGCCCCTCCGTGGGCTCGATCTCCCCGATGAGCAGCTTGATGACCGTGGACTTCCCGCTGCCCGAGGGGCCTACCATAAAAACAAATTCCCCGTCCTGGATCTCCATGGACAGCCCGTTGAGGGCGTGGGTCCCGTTGGGGTACTCCTTTACTACATCTGTCAGTCGTATCATGCGGTATCCTTCCCAGCCCACAAGGGCCGAAATCTTCTATACAATATTTCTTACAAAAGGACAAAATCCTACATTTATCTATGATACACACTGTCCGCTCTCCCGTCAAGGGAGAAAACACCGGTTTTCCACAATTTCCGAGGGAGTTCCGCAGGAAAAATTTTCCTGCATGTCGAATGCCGTCGATTCCCGGCGAACGGCGCGGCAAAGGCTGACGCGGGAAAAAAGAGATTTATTTGTCATATCCCCCCTTGACAAGCGGGAGGAGAAGTGATATATTTGTATCAGTAAGCGACAAATAAATCACTTCAATAGTGTAGGAGGAACTTATCATGGATTCAAAAAAGAAATCGGCTTCCCAACGTCCCCGTTGGCTTGGACTGCTGCTGGGGGGCGCGGTGTGTGCGGGATTGACCGCCGCAGCGGTGTGGTACGACCTGACATACAACGGCGGAAAGCTTGTCTATCCCATGCATTCCTATGCCTTTGCGGCCACGGATATTCCAATGCTGCTGGCCGCGGCGCTGGATGTGCTGTACGTCCTGTATTTGGCTTTCCTGCTGGTCCGGGGGATCGTGGGCCAGAGGCGGCACGTGCGGGAGACGGGCCGTACCCGGCGGCTGAGCCCGAAGCTGGGACTTCTGGGCTTTTGCGGTTTCTTTGGCTTTGTCGGGTTCTGGGCCTACGGGGCCTTTGGCGACCTGTCGGGCTTTATCTTTTTTGCCTTCTTCGGCTTCTTCGGGTTCTTCTTTGAGGGGAAGATGTCCAATATCCTGATGGACGAGCGCTACAGGGAAAACGCCGCCAGGGCGGAGCTGAAGGCCCTCCGGACGGGGTTCGTCATGATCTTCCTCCTGCTGCTCCTCGCGGGGCAGAGCGGACGGTTCAAGGCGGAAGTGGTGGCGCCTGTGCTGATCATCGGCATTGCCCTGGCCGTGGCGCTGACCATGTTCCTCACGGAGTACCTGCTCTACCGCTACGACCACGACGATGCCGCGGCGATGGAGGAGGACGCATAATGGACGGCTTCACCTGCAACCTGAAAACCTACCGCGTCCTCAAGGGGCTGACCCAGGGGGAGCTGGCGGACATGGTGGGGGTGCGGCGGGAAACCATCATGCGGCTGGAGAAGGCACAGTATAACCCGTCGCTGAGGCTGGCGGTGGACATTTCCCGCGCGGTAGAGGCCCCCATCGAGGAAATCTTCGTATTCGACTAAATTTGTCAGGATTGTCGTAACCCCGTCATAGCAAGGCTTTTCGGCTTTGCTATGACTTCTTTTTTCGGCCGGAAATTTCCGAACTTAAGTATCACTTTGCACAAGGTGTGCCCCGCCACTCTCCGTAATGTTGCACAAAATGACGCTTGCTTTTTTGGGAAAATCGACTATAATCAGCTCAAGCTTCCAGAGGGCGCCTCTGCTGGAAGCCGAGGAAAAACGAACAATATTTTTTTCCAGAGAGGTGAATCACTATGACAAAAGACTTAACAAAAGGCCGCCCCATGCCGCAGATTTTGAGTTTTGGCATTCCGGTCCTGTTCGGGTATCTGTTCCAGCAGCTCTACAGCGTCGTGGACACGGCCATCGTGGGAAAGACGCTGGGCGGCGCGGCCCTGGCTGCGGTGGGTTCCACCGGTTCCATCAATTTCCTGGTGGTGGGCTTCTGCTGCGGTGTGTGCGGCGGGTTTGCCATTCCGGTGGCCCAGCAGTTCGGCGCGGGAGACCACCACGAGCTGCGCCGGTATGTTACCGGGGGCGTGTGGCTGTCCGCTCTCATCGGCCTGGTGATGACCATTTCCACCGCCGCGCTCTGTGACGGCATCCTGACCGCGATGAATACGCCTGCGGACATCTACCAGCGCTCCTACGCCTATATCCACACCATCTTCGTCGGCCTGCCCGCCTATGTGCTCTACAACTACTGCTCCGGGGTCCTCCGCTCCCTGGGGGACAGCCGCACACCGGTCATCTGGCTGGCGGTGGCGTCCCTGGTAAACATCGTGCTGGACGTGGTGTTCATCCTGTCTCTGGGGCTGGACGTATTCGGCGCGGCCCTGGCCACGGTGCTCTCCCAGGCCCTGGCGGGCGTGGGGTGCCTGATTCGAGTGCTGCGGGGCTACCCCGAGATCCTGCGGATGGAGCGGGAGGACTGGTACTGGGATAGGAACCGGATGGGGGAGCTGTGCCTGATGGGCCTGCCCATGGGGCTCCAATACTCCATCACCGCCATCGGCAGCGTGATGCTCCAGACGGCCGTCAATGGCCTGGGCACCGTGTACGTCACGGCGGTCACTGCGGCCAGCAAGGTTTCCATGTTCCTGTGCTGCCCCTTCGACGCGATGGGCTGCACAATGGCTACCTACGGCGGCCAGAATGTGGGCGCGGCCAAGTGGGAGCGGCTGCACCAGGGGGTGCGGGCCTGCGTCACGCTGGGCGCGGCCTATTCCGGACTGGCTCTCCTGCTGACGCTGCTCCTGTCCGACCCCATGCTGACACTGTTCCTGGATGCCGGCAGCGCGGACCTGATGCCCCTGGCCCGGCAGTACCTGCTGATTTTGGTTTCCTTCTACTTCCTGCTGGCTCTGGTGAACATCTTCCGCTTCCTGATCCAGGGCATGGGCTTCTCTCCGCTGGCCACCCTGGCCGGTGTGCTGGAGATGGCCGCCCGGGCGGGCCTGGCCTGCCTGGTGCCGGTGTGCGGCTTCGCGGCGGCGTGCTTCAGCTCGCCCGTGGCGTGGCTGCTGGCGGACCTGTTTTTGGTCCCGGCGTATTTCCACTGCTACAGACGGCTCACCCAGCCCCAGTCCGTCAGACGGAAATGGGCGGCTGCCGCCCGATGAGCAGGCGATGGTTATCCCCAGAATCAGCCGGAGAAATGCCATCATCCTCTTTACCTGAACGAATCAAAGGAGAATGACCATGATAACGCTTAATAACCGTAATATCAACGCCGCCGGTAAGGCGGAGACGATCAGCACCTCCCGCAGAATCAATGAGGCCATTGCCGCCCTGCGCGAGCGCCGCCATGAGGCACGCCGCCGCATCCTGGCAATGGAGGCGCACCTCAAGAGCTATTCCAATACGAATGTGTCCTATGTGAACCTCAACGGGGTCACCATGCGGATGCCCAATCTTTGAGCGATCTGAATACGGACTCTGTAGGAGAATGTGGCGGTCCCGTGTCTTCACGGGACCGCCGCGCTTATTCTGCAATGGGAAATTTTTCGATTGGTTGCACAATTTTATACAACTTTTCCCCCTTTTGTGTGAAACTTAGAAGGAACACGAAAGGGGGAGTTTATTATGACTAGTAGAAATGCGTATATCTGCCAATTTGCCGCCCATCTGAAATCCGAGGGGCGCAGTAAGGGCACTATCGAAAAATATCTGCGGGACGTTCGGGCGTTTGCGGCGTGGCTGGATGACCTGGATTTGGAGGAGGCTTCCAGCTGGCGGGAATATCTGTTAGAACGGGGATATGCGCCAGTGACAGTCAACTCTATGCTCTCGGCGGTCAACCGGTTTCTCAGATTTCTGGGGCGGGAGGACTGCAAAATCAAGTTTCTCCGGGTGCAGCGGAAAGCCTTCCGGGAGGAGAGCCGGGAGTTGACGAAGGCGGAGTATCAGCGGCTCTTGGACGCTGCCCGGGAGACGGGGCAGGAGCGCTTGGAGCTCCTGATGGAAACCATCTGCGCCACTGGTATCCGGGTCAGCGAGGTTCGCTATATCACCGTTGAAGCAGCAAATCGGGCGGGGACGGACATCAATCTAAAGGGGAAAATTCGCAGCATTTTACTTCCCAACAAACTTCGCCGGAAGCTGCTCAAGTACGCCAAGAAAAACAAAATCGCCTCCGGAGAGATTTTCCTCACCGGAAGCGGAAAACGGATGTCTCGCGGTCAGATTTGGCGTGAAATGAAAGTCATCTGCAAAAAGGCGGGCGTGGAAGCATCGAAGGTTTTCCCGCACAACCTGCGGCACCTGTTCGCTACAACCTTCTATAAAGCCTGCAAGGACATCGTGAAACTGGCGGATGTCTTGGGTCATTCCTCCATCAACACCACCCGGATTTATCTGATGACCTCCGGGGCTGAGCACGCACGGCAGTTGGAAAAATTGGGGCTGGTCACGTGACTTCCGTCATGTTGACAAAATTTCTATTTTGTCTTATAGTTGCCTGATTTTAAGCAACCAAGGCCGGAAGAAGTACATAAAATGGCATGAAAAGTAAGGACTGCGCTAAAAAATTTTTTTGCAGTCCCTGGATTTCCATGCCCTTTTTCGTTAAAGCGCTGATTTTAAGAAAACCATCTTTCTTTTTCAAAAGAGAGTGCTATAATAAACATAAATAAGCTCATAGGGTAATGAGACAAAATAGAAATTTTGTCCACAGGCGGAGGGACGGTAAAGATGGGCTATTCCAGGAAAAAACTCGATCTGACCGGACAGCGGTTCGAAAAACTTACGGTGCTAGCCCCGGCGGAAAATGTGGATGGCCGGACCGCCTGGCGCTGCCGCTGCGACTGTGGCGGGGAGAGCGTCGTCAAGACCGCCCACCTGCGCGGCGGCCACGTCTCCAGCTGCGGCTGCATACCCAAGGCCACCTATGTAGACGGCACCTGCGTGGAAATGATCCGTGCCAGCACCAAGCGCTGCAACAATACCAGTGGTGTGCCCGGGGTGGACTGGATGGCGAAAAAGCAGCTCTGGCGTGCTACCATCTGCTTTAAGGGTACTCGGCGCTACCTGGGCGGCTATCGCCGCTTCGAGGAGGCGGTCCAGGCGCGGAAGCAAGCCGAGGAGGAATTTTACGGCACATTTCTGCGCGAATACGAGCAGAGCAGAACCGCAAACCAATAGGGTATACTCCCGTTTCTCCCACGCCATCGGGGGAGGTCGGGTGGTGTATTTGTCGGAAAGAAGCTCGACGATATTTTATAAAAGGAGGGATGCCCATGGAGCAGACGGCCCCGGATAGGCACACCGGGGTGGGCCACGGACCGCAAAGTCCGCATGTTGACCCAGCATAGCACCATTATTTTGGCAAACCACGGGAAACTGTGGGACTGCAAAGCAATGGGGACTAAGGTATCGTACCCCGCAAGGGGACCTCTGCCAGAACCCGACGAATTTGTTTCGTGGAGCGAGGAGAAGCGGGAGGATAAACCGCCTGCTTCGACGAACTATGTCAGCCCGGCCGCTGGAAAAAGTGGCACCCCGCCCGAAAGGACGGTTCGCAAAGCTATCAGGGACTAAAGCGCGGCACCGCGCCATGTCAGCCAGCCGCCGGATCACTGATCCGAATTTTCCATTTAGAAAGGAAGTAAGAGATGAAAACATTGAAATTTTTACACAAGCGCGGACTTGCAATGTTCATGGCCCTTGTCATGTGCCTGAGCCTGGTTCAGGTCACAGCCTTCGCGGAGGAGAACGTCTACATTGCGGATGACATGGTTCAGAATGAGATCGTTCCCTGCACGCATGAGTGGAGCCAGTGGGTCGAGACGCAGGCGGCAACCTGCACAGAGACCGGAGTGAAAACTCTGGCCTGTGCGCTTTGCAGCACACTGATTACAGACGTCGTGGAGACGGAAGATCTTGCGGCTCTTGAGAAGACCGGAGAGATCCCCGCTTCCGGCCACAGCTATGTGGACGGCGTGTGCGAACGCTGCGGCGCGGAAGATCCCGATCACCCCAAGGCGTGCGTTCATAGCTGGGGTGAGTGGGCCGTGACCAAACCCGCAACAGAAGAAGAAACGGGTGAGGAGGCCCGTATCTGCTCTGTCTGCGGCGATGTGGAGACCCAGACCACCGGCAAGCTGGAACCCCAGCCTCCTGTCGAGGAGCCGGTTTCTCCCGAGGTCCAGGCGTTTCTGGACGCGGTCTATGCCCTGTACGACGCTTCGGAGGAGCAGATGCTCCAGGCGGTGGAATACGCCGGGATGCTGTATAATGCTTTGACCGGCGAGCAGAAGGCTCTGGAGGAGGTTTACCAGTGCAAGTATGCGCTGGATGCTTTCCGGGAGACGATGACGCTGGAGGAGCCGGAGGAAGATACTGTCAACGATGAAAATTCGCTGAAAGAGGCTGTTATCAAGGGCGGTTCGGTCAAACTGGGCGATAACATCACACTGACCAGCACGTTGGAAATCAGTAATACCGTCACCCTTGATCTGAACGGTAAGACGCTGGCACTGGTAAGCAGCAATGCAACCCCCGTCATTCGGGTCAATCATGAGGAAGCCAATTTCACCTTGGCCGACAATAGCGCGGAAAAGACCGGCATGGTCACCGGCGGCAAAAACGGCGGTGTGCGTGCAAACCATGGGATATTCACCATGACTGGCGGCACCATTAGTGGTAATACAGCTGGTCTTGGTGGAGGTGTCTTTGTTGGCGCTTGGGATGGCAAGCCCGCTGATGCTACCTTTATAATGAATGGTGGAACAATATCCAACAACGGGGCCAACGAAATGGGGGGAGCCTTTTTTGTTGAATCAGGCTGTACTCTAGTAATTAACAAGGGCACCATCTCTGACAACTTCGCTGGATCATCAGGCAAGCACAACGATCAAACCAAGGGGGGCGGAATTGTTACTTGCGGAACGGTCATTCTTGGCAGCGGCGCAGTGGTTTCTTCCAACGGAAAAGCGGGCCGGATTGGAAATATCACGTATGATGTCGTGCAGTACGGTGGTGGTGTCGCAATCTCGGATGATGGTACCCTTACCGTGAGCGCGGGGGCCCAGATTATCAATAATCAAGCCAAATGGGGCGGCGGCGTGACTATCGGAGAGTGCGGAAAGGATAATCCGAAAGATCGTGGCACTAGGTCTGCTGATAATCAGGGGCTGAAGTTTACCATGACGGGCGGTATCATTTCTGGTAATATTGCGGAAGAAGGCGGTGGTGTACGGGTTGACTGGTGTTATATACCGGGCCTCTTTGAGATGTCCGGAGGTGAGATATCCGGCAACACGGCTACCGTCGGCGGCGGCGTATACGTAGATACGAACAGCGTTGCCACCATGTCCGGCGGCGAGATCTCTAAGAATACAGCTACCACCGGCACTGGTGTCGATGTTGATTGTAACGGCGGCGGCGTGTATGTCTGCAAGGGTTCTACGTTTACCATGTCTGGTGATGCTGCTATTTCTGAAAACACGGCTGTAATGCGTGGCGGCGGTGTCTGCAACAAGGGCACGTTCACCATGACTGGTGGAAAGATTCAGAAGAATCAGTCCACGAATACTGGAAATAAAGGCACTGCCGACGGCGCTGGTATTTTCACAAGCGGTACGTTTGAAATGAACGGGCCAAGCCTCATTGACGCAAATTACTCGGAAAGAGGCTATGGTGGCGGTGTGTATGTGTTGTATGCTGCGAGTGGAAGTTGCACTTGCACTATAACCGGCGGTACTATATCCAACAATTCCTCTTTGTGTGGCGGAGGTATATATGTAGACACTCCCGATGACGTTGCTATGACCAACGCTACAATTATTGGCAATACTGCCAGGGACGGCGGATGGGGCGGCGGAATCTACGTGTGGCGCTGCGGTAAGTTGTCTACCATGACCGATATGTTAATCTCAAACAACGTTGCTGGTACTGGCGGCGGTGTAGCTATAAATATTGGGTATGGTAGACTCTCAGGCAGACCAACATTGGGTTCTGGTGTTCAAGTGATCGATAACGCTGCAAAAGATGCTGGCGGCGGTATTGTGGTAAGAATTTGCAATGAAAAAAGTAGGGAGCCAGTGGTAATTGACGGCTGTACCATTTCCGGCAATGTGGCCGGTGCCAAGTCAGACCGCGATTACTCTGGCGACGGCGGCGGCATCGTAACATACGCTGGTACATGGCTAAAGATCAAGAACACCCAGATAACCAAAAACGGAACTGCCAAAATGATTGGTGATGTGGAATATAGCCCGGTAGTATATGGCGGCGGCATTGATATGGAAGATTCGACTTGTGTTGAGGTAGAAAGTGTCACTATTACTGGTAATGAGGCATATTGTGGAGGTGGTGTAAGCATTGGTGATTGCAGTATTGACAGTCCTGAGTCTGGAATGACCTCAGGAAAGGACACAGGTGAAATGGTATTCACCATGAAGGGTGGTACTATTTCCAATAACAAGGCTGCGTATGGCGGTGGCGTTAATATCGATCACTGTGCTACTGCCGGTACATTCATCATGAGCGACGGCGCCATTATTACCAACAATACTGCTGAACGAAGCGGCGGTGGTGTTTATGGCGAGCGAGCATCTCTGTTTGAGATGTCCGATGGTGTATTGAATAATAACCGTGCCGGATACCAGGGTGATGATATTTACAGCGATGCCACTGGCACAATCCACATCATGGACATTTCTCAAAAGGGCTGGGAGCTGGACGGCAAAGACAACCGCTGCACCCACGACATCACCGGGTGGTTTGTGGACAGCGCCGTGCGCCGCTGGAACAGCACGGACGACCTGGAAACTGCCTTCACGACCTATACCGAGGTCACCGGCGAGCAGGCCCTCAAGGCCGCGCACAATTTCGTCAAGGTCAATGTTACGGCAAACTATACCTATACCCTTGACGGCGTGCCGCAATCCGGAAGCAGGACGGTCAGTGAAGTGAACAAAGCGCCGGTGCACCCGGATGGTACGGTGGGTCTCGATACCGTGGATTTCCGCACGTTTACGCTGAACGGGACCCAGCGGACCTTCAACCTTACCGGCGCAACGGTCAATGGAAGTGCAGGCAATACGGCCAATGGTGAACTTACCTGGACAATTTCGGAAGGCAATATCTATACAATTGTACTGAACTACAACTTGGCGGAAACCACGCCTCCGCCTGCCATTCCCAGCTTTTCCACTCCCGGCTACTCCGGCGGTTCCGGCGCCCCCGGCGGCTCCACCGGCGGTACCACCATCACGGATGAGGAAGTGCCTCTGGCCGGCGCGGTGGGTCTGAACGACACGGACCACTTCGCGTATGTGATCGGTTACGACGACGATACCGTTCGTCCTCTGAACAACATTACCCGCGCGGAAGCGGCCACCATCTTCTTCCGTCTGATGACGGATGAGTACCGCGCCGCCAACTGGTCCACCACCAACAGCTTCTCCGACGTGAACGCGGGCGACTGGTACAACAACGCCGTTTCCACCTGCGCCAACGCCGGGGTGCTCAAGGGCTACGAGGACGGCACCTTCCGCCCCAACGCCCCCATCACCCGCGCTGAGTTCGCCGCCATGGCCGCAGGCTTCATGGACGAATCCATCACGGATGAGGGCACGGGCGACTTCTCCGACACGGCGGACCACTGGGCCGCAGCCGCCATCCGCCGCGCCGCCAAGGCCGGCTGGGTCACCGGCAGCGGCAACAAGTTCAACCCCAACGAGAAGATCACCCGCGCGGAGGTCATGACCATCGTCAACCGTATGCTGGACCGCACTCCCGATAAGGACCACATGCTTCCCACCATGAAGAAGTGGACCGACAACCCGGAGGACGCCTGGTACTACGAGGCGGTGCAGGAGGCCACCAACGAGCACGACTACGAGCGTGACGAGCTGAGCATCGAGACCTGGACGGAGCTGCTGACCGAGCGCGACTGGAAGGCTCTGGAGACAGAGTGGGCCAACAACGGCGGCGCTTCCGCTCCCAAGGCGGATGACACCGAGGCGGCACAGCGTATGAACCAGGTGCCCGACGGCATCTGAAGCAAATCCCGAAAATCCTGACCCCTAGCACCCGGCCCGGAGGCATACGCCTCCGGGCCTTCTGAATTGCCGGGCAGCGGGAAAACCGAGCGGTTTGCCGGGGCGGAGACAAATCTCGCTCCCTTTTTTGGAGAAAATGACTGGAGAAACGGCAAAAAAATGGAGAAAACCCTCTTGTAAAATGGCGCATATGGCGGTATAATACATCCAATCTGGATTTTTGTGCCAATTATTATGAAATGCAGGTGAAGCAATATGGAACAAATCAAAATTGCGGCGCTCTACGCCGACAGTGCGCAGATGAACGGCCAGACCGTCACCATCTGCGGCTGGGCCCGCACCATCCGGGATATGAAGACCTTCGGCTTTATTGAACTGAACGACGGCTCCTGCTTCAGGAACCTCCAGGTAGTCATGGACGCCAATGTGTTGCATAACTACAAGGAGATTGCCGCCCAGAACGTAGGGGCCTCCCTCATCGTCACCGGCACGCTGGTCCTCACTCCCGAGGCCAAGCAGCCCCTGGAGGTCAAGGCGGAACATATCGAGGTGGAGGGCGCGTCCTCTCCGGACTATCCCCTTCAAAAGAAGCGCCACAGCGTGGAATATTTGCGCACCATCGCCCATCTGCGGCCCAGGACGAACCTCTTCTCTGCCGCCTTCCGGGTGCGGAGCGTGGCGGCCCACGCCATCCACTGCTTCTTCCAGGACCGGGGGTTCGTCTACGTCCACACGCCCGTCATCACCGCCAGCGACTGTGAGGGCGCGGGGGAGATGTTCCAGGTGACCACCCTGGATATGGCCAACCCTCCCAAAACCCCTGACGGCCAGATCGACTACAGCCAGGACTTTTTCGGGAAGCGGGCCAACCTGACCGTGTCCGGCCAGCTCAACGCGGAGAACTTCGCCATGGCCTTTGGCGACGTATACACCTTCGGTCCCACCTTCCGTGCGGAGAACTCCAACACCCAGCGCCACGCCGCCGAGTTCTGGATGATCGAGCCGGAGATGGCCTTCTGCGACCTCCAGGGGGATATGGACGTGGCCGAGGCGATGATCAAGCACATTATCCGCACCGTGATGGAGAAATGCCCCCAGGAGATGGCGTTCTTCAACAGCTTCGTGGACAAGGGCTTGATCGAGCGCCTGGAGCACGTGGCCTCCTCCGACTTCGGACGGGTGAGCTACACCGAGGCCGTGGAGATCCTCAAGAAGAACAACGACAAGTTTGATTACAAGGTGGACTGGGGCAGCGACCTCCAGACGGAGCACGAGCGCTACCTCACCGAGCAGGTGTTCAAGCGCCCCGTGTTTGTCACCGACTACCCCAAGGAGATCAAGGCGTTCTATATGCGCCTCAACGACGACGGGAAGACCGTAGCCGCCACGGACTGCCTGGTCCCGGGCATCGGCGAGATTATCGGCGGCAGCCAGCGCGAGGAGCGCATCGACGTGCTGGAATCCCGCATCAGGGAGCTGGGCATGAAGCCGGAGGATTATTGGTGGTACTGCGATCTGCGCCGCTACGGCTCCTGCCGCCACGCGGGCTTCGGTCTGGGCTTTGAGCGGATGGTGATGTACCTCACGGGCATCAGCAACATCCGCGACGTCCTGCCCCATCCCCGCACCGTGGGCACAGCGGACTTCTGATCCATGGCAAGCGCGTATTATAGGCCCTGCCCGGAGCTGGACCGCTGCAACGAGCTCATTGAGAAATACTGGAAGGCCGGGCAGTATGAAGCGTGCTTCTCCGGTTACCTCCCCCTGGCGGAGCAGGGCTACCCCCTGGCGGAGTGCCAGGTCGGCTACTTCTACCTGGAGGGCCAGGGCGTAGAGAAAAACTTGGAAAAATCCTTCTATTGGACGGAGCGCGCCGCTCTCCACGGCGACTGGGACGGCCAGTTCAACTTAGGCTGTTTCTACGAGGAGGGAACCGCCATCCCGGCGGATATGGAAAAGGCCCGCCACTGGTACAAACAGGCGGCCCTCCAGGAACACGATCTGGCTCTGAAAAAGTGTGCGGAGCTGGGTATCGCCTTGTAAACCGAAAAACTCCGGAAAGAGGGAAATTCCTCTTGCACGCGGTGGGATGATGTGGTATACTAAAGATGCTGATTAGGATGTCCATTATGTTCACCCCAGCAAAAAGGCCCCCGGAGAGCTGGCACTCTCCGGGGGCCTCTCGCTATGGACCGGGCTTACTGTCCTTTGCTGTGCCGCTCAAGCCACTTGTAGATGTAGCTGGCAACTACACCTGCTATGACCGACACCAAAAAGCTGATTAGGATTTCCATCTGCTCACCCCCTTTCTGTTGCCAGAATGTAAGGGCAGCAACATGAATATACCATAATTTGGCGAATTTTACAACCTTGAAAAACGAGGGTACACCAATGAAAAAACCATTTGTCACCAAGTCCAAGCTGGACGAGATCGTCAAGACCCACCCCACCCCCTTCCATCTCTACGATGAAAAGGGCATCCGGGAAAACGCCCGGCGGGTGAACGCCGCCTTCTCCTGGAACCCCGGGTTCAAGGAGTATTTCGCCGTAAAGGCCACCCCCAATCCCACCATCCTGAAGGTGCTGCGGGAGGAGGGCTGCGGGGTGGACTGCTCCAGCCTCACCGAGCTGATGATGGCGGAAAAATGCGGCTTCCGGGGCCATGAGATCATGTTTTCCTCCAACAACACCCTGGCGGAGGAGTACCGCCTGGCCGACAGGCTGGGGGCCGTGATCAACCTGGACGATCTCACCCACGTGGAGTTCCTGGAGGAGTCCATCGGCCACATCCCGGAGACCATCTTCTGCCGCTACAACCCCGGCGGCGTGTTCACCCTGGGGGCGGGCAAGGACGGCCATCAGGTCATGGACAACCCCGGCGATGCCAAGTACGGCATGACGCGGCCCCAGATCGCCCAGGCGTTCCGGATGCTGAAGGCCAAGGGGGCGCGGACATTCGGGATCCACTGCTTTTTGGCCTCCAATACCATCTCCAACGAATACTACCCCGAGCTGGCGGGCATCCTCTTCCGCCTGGCGGTGGAGCTGAAGGCGGAGACGGGATGCGACATCCGGTTTATCAACCTCTCCGGGGGTATCGGCGTTCCCTACCGCCCGGAGGAGGAGGCCAACGACATCGCCCTGATCGGCCAGGGCGTGCGCCGGAAGTTTGAGGAGATCCTGGTCCCCGCCGGTATGGGGGATGTACGGCTGTGCAGTGAGCTGGGCCGGTTCATGCTGGCCCCCTACGGCTGTCTGGTGACGAAGGTGCTCCACTTCAAGCACATCTATAAGGAGTACGTAGGGGTGGACGCCTGCGCCGCCGACCTGATGCGCCCCGCCGTCTACGGGTCCTACCACCACATCACCGTGTCGGGCAAAGAGGACGCGCCCTGCGTGCAAAAGGTGGATGTCACCGGGTCCCTTTGTGAGAACTGCGACAAGTTCGCCGTGGACCGGATGCTGCCGGAAATCCAGCGGGGGGACCTGCTGGTGATCCACGATACGGGGGCCCACGGCCATGCCATGGGGTATAATTACAACGGGAAATTACGTTCCGCAGAGCTCTTGCTGCGCGAGGACGGCTCTGTGGCCCTCATCCGCCGGGCTGAGACCCCGGAGGACTACTTTTCCACCGCGATCTGGTAACCCAAACGGGCGCCGAACTGTGAGAAATCAGTCTTCCTCCTGCCAGGACAGCAGGAAGAAGGCCGCCGCCAGCAGGTCGGCACACCCCCCCGGCGAGAGATTCTGCCGGATGAAGTCCCGGTCCAGTTGCTCTATGACCTCCACGGGGGGCAGCGGGTCTCTTTCCAATACTGCGGCGCAGGCTGCCCGGGCGGCCTGCGCCGCTTCCATGCCTCCACGGGCGATCATGTTGGTGTCCTCCGTGGCGGCGATCAGGTGGAGCAGGGCGATGGCCCCGGCGTCGTTCCGGCTTCTGCCCGTATGCAGCGCCCGGCGCAGGGCGGGGAGGGCCGCGTCCCTCACGGTGGGCAGACCCCGGGCCGCCTCGCCCCGGATACCGGTGAGGCCCCGGGACAGATACAGCCGCTCTCCCGCCGTGCGGGGGACGTCTCCGTCTCCCAGGGCGGCAAAATCCGCCTCCAGAGCCGCCCGCGCCAGACCGGCGCACTCCGAGAGGAGGACCTCCGGTTCCCGGCACGGGTCCTCCGTGCTCCAGAGGCGTCCGACAGCGCCGCAGAGCAGGCCCAGGGTGAAGATGGCCCCCTTGTGGGTGTTTACCCCGGCCGTGGCGGCAAACATGGTCCGCTCGGCGGCCTGGCCCGCCTGTCGGAGGGCGCAGAAGGTCTCCGCAGAGGGCCGACCGGCGGTCCTCTGTCCGATCTCCACGCAGCGCGACCAGTAGGGCGTCAGGGCGGCGGCGCTGGCCGTGAAGGTGAAAATGTCCATATCCCGGTGACTGCCACTGTTCCGGCGGTCCACCAGACCGGGCTTGGGGGTGACGCAGACCTCGTCCAGCAGGGCCCGGGTCACCAGGGTGGCCGCCCTTTCCCGGTCGGCGGCGGCAAAGTAGTCCCCGATAATGCGCCCGGTGGCCTCCTGGAGCGCCGAAACGGGGTGAAGCCGCCGGGAGGCACACCCCGGTCCCGCCGCACCGCAGACGATGCAGTTCCGGGGCCCGCCGCCCACGGACGACCGGTCCAGCTTGAAGCCCTCCGGGGAGAGCACGTCCATGTCGAACAGCCGCCCCAGGGGGGAACCGTCCTCGATGGAGACGCACAGCGCCTTTACCTTCTCCGCCGGAGCGTCCGCCGCATACAGCGCCTCGCAGCCGGTGACGGCCCGCTTTTCCTCCCGGTGCAGCACCTTCAGTCCCCAGGCCCGCAGGCCCGCGTCCAGCTGCTCCAGGCCCGCCCGGAAGGCCCGGCGGAGCAGGGGGGAGTCCTTCACCGGCCCCGCAATATTCAGGGAGAAGGAGATCAGCGGGACGCCGTATTGCTCCCGCAGGACCTCCTGCCGCCGGACCCGGGCCTCCCGGGCCTCCAGCATCTCCGTCAGGGTGACTTCCATGGCCGCGCCTCCTTCTCAGTAGTGTACCACATTGTCCTCCGCCCGGATGGCCGTGATGACCGCCTCCGCCTCCGGGGCGTGAAAGAACGCCCAGGTGCTCTCCGGCACCAGGGGCCGAATATCCTCCAGGCGTCCGTCATGGATGGCCTGGCGCACCGTGCTGGCGCTCACCGGCCGCCCCTCCGCCTCCAGACGGGGGATGATCCGGCACGCCACGCCCTTTTCCGGCAGGTCCCGCGCCATCACGGCGTTATACAGCCCCGTGACCCGACTGGCGGGCTCCTCGCCGACGTACCGGCACCGGATGTCCAGGCAGACGGCGATGGAGCCGAAGAGTTGGATGTCCAGCGCCGCGTGGGCGCGGATGACGGCGTCCTCGTCCCGGAGGAAGTAGCTGGGAAAGGTGGCCGCACTGATGATATAGGGCCCCGAGTCGTGGCAGACCACGCCCGGCAGGTGGGCCGTACCCTGATGCACCAGCTGCCGCCGGACCGCGAAGGGGATCGGTCCCGCCTCCTCGCTGAGAACAAAGAGGTGGACCGTCCCGTACTCCGCCGCCGCGCGCTCCACCAGGTGCAGGTGGCCCAGGGTGAAGGGGTTGGCGTTCATGACGATGGCGGCGGCGGGGCCGGGCCGCTTCGTCTCCTCCAGGGCGGCGCAGTAGCCCGCAAAGCCCCGGCGGCGGTTCTCCATGAATACCAGGCGGTCCGGCACCCGGGTGATCTCGCAGAAGCCCAGGTCGCCAAAAAACCTGGCGCTCTGGGGCTTGGTATACAGGAACACGTGGGCGTTCCCCCGCTGGGCCTGGACCTCCATGAGGCGGCCGACGACCTGGTTGAGCAGGCCCTCCCCCTGGCGGCGGCTGTCCACGGCCAGACAGCGGATGGTATTGGCAAAGCAGCTGCCGGTGGCGACCAGGTTCCAGTCGTCGTCCAGGATGCCGCAGGTGTAGTCCAGATTTCCGTCCCGTCGGATGCCCTCCTGTTCCAGAAGGGCGTCCACCTGCTTTTGCAGGCGCGTATCCCGGGGCGAGATGGCGGTCAGCGTGTCGCTCATAGGAAAAGTCCTCCTTGCCTGGTCTCGTCAAAGCAGTTGACGATACGATGATACCACAAAGGGAGCGGAATGAAAAGGCCCCGGCGCTGCCAGGGGCAGGCGCCGGGGCGAAAAGGGGACGCCGGTTTACAGGGGCATGATGCCAACGATGATGGCGAAGATCATGCACAGGATGGAGAAGCCCCAGACATAGAGGAAACTGTTCTTGATGTGGTCCTTGATGTCCACGTCCGCCAGGCCCACCCCCAGCAGGGTGGCGGGCACCATGGGGCTGATGAAGGTGGCGCAGTTGCGGCAGACCACCATGGCCACGGCGATCGGAAGGGCGGCGATGCCGAAGCCCTCGCCGATGCCGATCATCACGGGGAGCATCCCATAGAAGTAGCTGTCGGTGTCGAAGGCCAGGGCCAGGGGCACGGACAGGATGCCGATGACCAGGGGCAGGTGACGGCCCAGGAAGGCGGGGAGCACCATCTTGATGAGGTCCGCCATACAGGTGACACGCTGGCGATCTCCACGTCGTTGACGGTCACACTCTTGACCAGCACGCCCATGAGGACCGCGGCGCCCATCAGGGTGGAGCACATCATCAGCGCCGGACCGGCGTGGAGGTTGATGATCTTCTTGTGCATCTTGGCGTCGAAGCCGTAGTTGACCAGGATGGCGGCCGCCACGCCCAGCATGAAGGGCACGTAGCTGGGGAACTCGTCCCAGATCAGCAGGGCGATGACGCCGATGGTCAGCAGCACGTTGAACCAGAAGAGCTTGGGCCGGGCCAGCTCGTTTTGTTCCGCCTGGGCGGTTTCATCCAGGACCACGGTCCCCTCCAGTTGAGCCAGCTTGCCGCTCTGGCCCGCGCCCCGCTTTTGCTCCTGCCAGCCCGCCAGTACCGCGTGGGCCAGGACCAGGACGATCCCGAAGGCCTGGATGGGCAGCAGGGTGTTCCACAGGCTCCCCGCCTCCATGCCCAGCACGGAGGCCGCCCGCATCGTGGGGCCCGCCCAGGGCATGAGGTTCAGGATCCCCATGGCCAGCACGCTCACCCGCAGCAGGGTGGTGGGACGCATGTGCATCTTCTTGTAGACCGGCAGCATGGAGGGCACGACGATGCAGAAGGTGGACGCGCCGCCGCCATCCAGGTGGCCGATGAGGGCGATGACCGCCGTCATGACGGTGACGCCGATGACGCTGTTGCCCACCAGCTTCATGAGCTTTCCGATGATGACGTCGAACATGCCCGCGTCGGTCATGATGCCGAAGTACAGCACCGAGAAGACGAACAATGCGGCGGTGGGGGCGGTGGAGTTGAAGCCGGATTTGATGAGCTTGCCCACGTCGCCGACGGTGTAGTACCCGCCGATGACCAGGAGCATGGCCAGAAGGAAGGGGAAGACGATAAAGGCGATGCTGGGGAGGGTCTTGCTCTTGAACAGGGTCAGGACGATGGCGACGATGCAGATAAAGCCAAGAATGCCGACTACGATTTCTGACATGATCGTTCACTCACACTTTCTGATAATTTTAATTTTCAAGAAAAATACAGCAAAGATGTACAAACTGGAGAAAAACGGCGCGGGGACCGTCCCGTCCCCGCGCCGTAAAGGAGGGGAACGCCGCTATTCTTCCGGGGAGTAGGGTCTGATTTTCCGTACCACGTCCAGGATGGTCCCATCCCGCGCCTCCAGCACGGCCACCACCTGGTCCTCCCACGCCAGATCGTCGGGGCGGCCCACCAGGGCGTACGCCTTCTCCTTGAGCTCCTCGATGTCCACGTGGGGGATGCCCGCGTTATCCAGGCACTCGGTGAGGTCGGGGCGCAGGGGATTCACGGCGATGCCGTAGTCCGTGACCAGCACGTCCACGCAGTCGCCGGGGGTGGTGACCGTCACCACGTGCTCGCACACCGTGGCCATCCGCCCCCGGGTCAGGGGGGTGACGATGATGCAGACCTTGCTCCCCGCGGCCGTGTCGGGGTGCCCGCCGGGCGCGCCCCGGAGGACGCCGTCAGAGCCGGTGAGGACGTTGACGTTGAAACCGGTGTCGATCTCCAGGGCGGCCAGGACCACGAAGTCCAGCTTGTTGACCATGGCCCCCTTGTTGGCGGGGTTGGCGTACTGACTGGCGCTCATCTCATAGTGGCCCGGGGTCCGGTGGATGGAGTTCACCGCGTCCAGATCGAAGTCCTGCACGTCGATGACCTTGCCCACCTTGCCCTTTTTCAGCAGCTCCACCATGGGGCCGCAGATGCCGCCGATGGCCCAGCCCATTTTGATGCCCCGCTGGTCCATGTACTGCTCCAAGAACAGGTTGGCCGCCAGGGAGGGGCCGCCCACGCCGGTCTGGAAGGAGAAGCCATCCCGGAAATAGGGGGTGGAGGCGATCACCTTTGCCACGTTTTCCGCCATCATCAGATCCCGGGGATTCTGGGAGATGCGGGCGGCGGCGGAGGCGATCTTCCTGGGGTTGCCGATGGAGTCCACCACCACCACGGCGTCCACGTCGATGGCCTCCACGCTGGCGGGCATGTTGGGGAAGTCCACCAGACAGTCGGTGACCACCACCACGTGGTCGGCGTATTTGGCGTCGCTCATGGCGTAGCCCATGCTGCCGCAGTCGCTCTTGCCGCCCACGCCCCGGCAGTTGCCCACGCAGTCGCTGGTGGGCGCGGCGACGAAGGCGATGTCGATATGGACCTCGCCGCCCTCGATGGCCCGGGGCCGTCCGCCGTGGGAGCGGATGACGGCGGGGGTCTTCAGCTTCCCGGCGGACACCACCTCGCCCATCCGTCCCCGGATGCCGGAGGTCTGGATCCCCACCACCTTGCCCGCCTCGATGTAGGCGGCGATGGGGTCATGGGCAGAGCCCAGACTGGTGGCGGCGATGGTCAGGTCCGTCAGGCCCAGCTCGTCGATGGCCGCGGCCATGACCATGTTCACCACGTAGTCCCCGTCCCGGAGGTGGTGGTGGAAGGAGAAGGTCATGCCGTCCTTCGCGCCGCAGTCCCGGAGGGCCTGGGCGATGGAGTCCACCAGCTTGCTCTCCTGGGGCTTCTCATACCGGCGGGTCCGGGGGGCGGCCTTCTGGAGGTACTTCCCGTCCATATAGTTCTTCCCCTGATAGACCTCCCTGCCCCCGGTCAGCAGGAAGTCGGGAATATCGCGTCCAACTGCGTTTTTCATACCAGATCCCCCTCATACATCTTGCACGCCTTCGCCAGGCGCAGGGTCCGCTCCGCGCCGGGGATGAAGGCGATGTCGATCATCTTCCCGTCCACGGTGAACACGCCCACGCCCGCCTCGGACTGCTCCCGGTAGGCTCGGACGATGCGCTCCGCCTGGAAGACCTCCTTCTCTGTGGGCGCGAAGATCTGGTGGACCAGGCGGATCTGCTTGGGGTTGATGAGGCTCTTGCCGTCGAAGCCCATGGCCTTGTTCTGCCGGACCTCGGCCTCGAAACCGGCCTCGTCGTCCAGGTCGGTGAACACGGTGTCGAAGCACTGGACCCCCGCCGCCCTGGCGGCCAGGAGCATCTGACCCCGGGCGGCCAGCATGTCTACGCCGTCGGGCTGGAACTTGGTCTGCATACATTTCCGGAAGTCCCCGCCGGAGATGGCCACGCCGAACAGCCGCTGGGAGGCGCAGCAGATCTCATAGGCGTTGAGGATCCCCTTCGGGCTCTCCAGCGCCGCCATGAGCAGGGTCCTGCCCCTCTCCACGCCGAACTCCTCCTCGGCCCTCTCTACGGCCTCCTCCACCGTCCTGACATCCTGGGCGCTCTCACACTTGGCGATGCGGATGCCGTCGGCCCCTCCGGCCACGCATACCCGGATGTCCTCCTGCCAGTGGGGGGTGTCCAGGCCGTTGATGCGGACGATGACCTCGGTGTCGCCGTAGTCGATGGATTTCAGCGCGTGGTAGAGGGAGAAGCGGGCGGCGTCCTTCTGGTTCTCCGCCACCGCGTCCTCCAGGTCCAGCATGATGCTGTCGCAGCCGTAGATATAGGCGTCCTTGATGAGCCCCGGCTTCTGGGCGTTCATGAACATCATGGTCCGGCGCAGCCGGAACCGCTCGGGCTTGGGACGAGGAATCATCGGATTGCACCTCCCCAGGGAATCTGCTCTGCGGACTGGCCGCAGCTGCGCAGCACCGCGCACTCCACCCGGGCCTTGAGGGTGCAGTCCAGCGCCCCCTTGTCCACCACGGTGACCCGGGCATTCTTCACGTCCAGAAGGGCCAGGGTTTCCAGGACGGTGGCCTTGATCTGGCGGCCGTACTGGTTCATGACGGAGCTGGTGAGGTTCAGCTCCACGCCGCTTTCCCGCGGCTCGACGGTCACCTGTGCGTCGCTGGACTCCAGGGTGCCCGCCGCCGCAGGCTTCAGGATCTCCATGCCGTTTTCCTCCTTATTCTAAATAGGGATTCTTCTCCATGTCCGACTTGCGCCGGTACGCTATGGGGGCATCATAGCACAAATCATGCCATAGGACAAATATTTATTTTCGGATAAATATATAATGTAAAGATTATGAAGAAAACTCTTGAAATGTAGATATTATTTTTATATTATATAGATAATAATTTTTACAGGATGACCCTTGTGACTTCTGCCGCAAAAGGAGGGAGCACTTTTATGAATTTGAAACAAGCCAGATATATCCGCGCGATTGCCCAGGAGGGCGGCGTCACCGCCGCCGCGCGGAAGCTGTACGTCAGTCAGCCCGCACTCAGCCAGATGCTCCGCCAGGTGGAGGAGGAGCTGGGGACCGGCCTCTTCGACCGCAGTGTGAGTCCCTTCCGGCTGACCTACGCGGGGGAGAAATTTCTGGAGGCCGCCGATGTGATCCTGGCGGCCCACGAGCGGCTGGAAAACCAGCTCCAGGAGATCCGGGAGGAGAACAGCGGACGGCTTCGGCTGGGGATCAGCGTGCAGCGGGCGGGGCAGGTGCTGCCGCTGGCCCTGCCCTGGTTTGCCATGCAGTACCCCCATGTGTCCCTCTCCATCACAGAGCGGGGCAGCGCCGACCTGGAGGAGCTGGTGAGCCGCGGGGAGGTGGACCTGGCCCTGGCGGCCATCGAATCCACGTCGCCCCGACTGGCCTACGAGCTCATCGAGAGGGAGGTCATCGGCATTCTGGCAGGGGAGGGCGCCGCACTGGCAGCGCGGTATCCCACCGGCGGGACGGTACATCTGGAGGAGGCGGCGCCGGAGACGTTTGTCAGCCTCAAGGCGGGGCACAGTGTCCGGGTGGTCCAGGACCTCCTGTTCCGCCGGTACGGCCTGGAGCCGAAGATCCTGCTGGAGACGGACTCCCTGGAGGTGGCCAAGCGGGTGGCCCTTGGAACGGGGAGCTGTATGCTCTGTTCCAATATCTATGTGGACGACATGGTCCAACGTCACGGAGGCTTTTACCCCCTGGCGGACTACGAAAATCACCGGCATTTCTACGCCTGCTATCCAAAGGGGTCACCCCTGCCCCAATACGCTGCGGGCTTCATTCAGATCGTCAAACGGGTGATGGGGCAGCGCTCCCTGTAGTTTCGCCGCTGCACCGGAGAGGGAAGCGACAAAAAAAGAAACCAATTTGCGGAAAAGAACTTGACAAACGCCGCGCTTCGTGCTATCATTTACAAGCTGACGATTTGCTGCGGCGGAACGAGAGCGTCCCATGCGCGGGTGTAGCACAATGGCCAGGGCACCAGCCTTCCAAGCTGGGGATGCGAGTTCGATTCTCGTCACCCGCTCCACTATGCGCCAGTAGCTCAGTTGGATAGAGCAGCTGCCTTCTAAGCAGCAGGCCAGGGGTTCGAATCCCTTCTGGCGTGCCAAAAGTATACCGTATATCTGGTGGGTGTAGCTCAGTTGGTTAGAGCACCGGATTGTGGTTCCGGGTGTCGAGGGTTCGAGTCCCTTTACCCACCCCAGATGAAGCAAGGGATTGGGAGATGATCCCAATCCCTTGTTTTTCCGCCATGGGGCGGACTATTGGGGTGTCGCCAAGTGGTAAGGCACGGGACTTTGACTCCCGCATCCGCTGGTTCGAGTCCAGCCATCCCAGCCATTCGACCCGTTAGCTCAGTCGGCAGAGCAACTGCCTTTTAAGCAGTGGGTCCGGGGTTCGAATCCCCGACGGGTCACCAGTGAAAACCCTTGGGCCGCAACGGCTTGAGGGTTTTTCTGTTTCCATTTTCTTCCATCTGGATTTCTGGTAATTTGCCGTGTTTTGGGGTGTTTTTCAGTGCTTTTGTTGCAAAAGTGTTGCAAATTTTTTTGGAGCCTCAAACCGTTGGGCCGCAAGGGATTGAGCCGATTTTGCCCGGTTTTGCGTGTTTGGGCTTTGTCTGTGGATAATTGCAAGATCTTTCAAAAAGCGGCAATTTCCGATTTGCAACATGAGTTTACAAAATATGCACTTGCACGTAATGCCTCACGAACTTTTTCAGCCGTCTTGTTCCTCCTGGAACGCTGGTCATAGTGAGTATAGACCCGCAGCGTCATGTCCACCGTGCTGTGTCCCGCCAGGTACTGGACTTCCTTGATGTCCAGACCGGCCTCGAACATGCGGGTTATATGCGTGTGCCGCAGGATGTGGGCGGAGACAAGTGCTCTTTAAGCGAACATGCGGCCAACGATCAATTGTTTTATCCTGACTGCGATCTGGTTTGAGTTTATCTTCATCCAGTTTGTTTTCGCTATATGGCAAAATCCGCTTAGATACTAAAACATCTCCAATTTGCAATCCGCCACCACTGGGAAGTTCTCCAATTCATCCACAATGTCATCCACTTGGGCCTTTTGGGATTTCTCCAGGCAGCCATACACCAGTTTGCCCTTGACGGCCTCCGGCACTTACCAGAGTATCACAAGAAATCTCTTTCCATTTTCCAGCAAATATGATATATTAAAATCATTCTCAGGACCGTCGTCTTACGCCTCCCAGAAAACCGACGTGAAAATCACGCACCGCATCTGCAAACCGTCGGCGGCTCAAACTGCTGGAATTTCAGGCGAACGGAACTCCGGCACGCTGATAAAAAGGAACTGTGTATGGTTACATTGAAGGATATTTCAAAAAGGATCGGCGTTTCCGCCACCACCATTTCCCGTGTTTTGAATAATGACGGGACCATTGCCGTCAGTGAGGAAACGAAGCGGGTCATCTTTGAAACCGCATATGAGCTGGGTTATATATCCCCCCGGCGAAGGAAACAGTTGGGAAAGACTCTGAGGATCGGCGTTGCCGATTGGAAAGTCATTGTAAATCCCGAGCAGGACGAAAACCTGAATGCACTGAAATTCTTTTCTGAGACGGCCGCCCCCGGACAAAAAATCGAGTATATCCGCATGGCGCAGGGGGAAGTGGCAGATGTTGATGGGATCCTCGCCTTTGGCGAGCTGACACCCGGTGAAATATCTATGCTGCGGAAGTCCACCAGGTATATTACATTCATTAACGGCGGGATGCGGAACGAGGACAATGACTGCATTCAAGTCAATTTGGACCTCGCCTGGGAGCGGGCGCTTCCATATATTGCCGATGCGGACAGCATTGGGTACATCGGCGGCTATTTCCAAGGGGACGGATACATCATCGGCCTGAAAAGAAACGAATATGCCGTTTCTCTGATCAAAAGATTGGGAAAGTATTGTCCCTCCCAAATTAAAACCGGAGATTTTACCCAGGCTGCCGGTTGCCGCATGATGAAGGAGATGATCGCACAGGACGATATTCCGGCGGCGCTGATCATCGGGTCCGATATTATTGCGGCCGGTGTGTTTCAAGCGCTACAGGAAGCAGGAATCGCAAGCGGAAAGGATGTCCGGCTGCTCATCTACCAGGATATTGAGTCCACCCAGCTTCCCGCAGGGCAGTATGCGGTATTAAAGGCATACCCCAACATCCTATGGAAAAAGACGATCCAAATGCTGCTGGAGCAGCTTCAGGGACGAACGGAAACCATTACGACCGTGATCACCCCAAGGCTTTTGATTCAAGACTGAACAATTTTGTTTGACTCTGGATAGGATTTCAACAAATCCCCGTCATTCCGGCGGGCGAGCACCAAGGTGCTTCTGCCCGGCTGCCGGAATGGCGGGGATTGTGCACTTTGTACAGGTTTTTGGAGACGGTTTGTCTAAAACATAGATTAAGTAAAAATTTAGTCAAAACAATTGACAGGACATACGCCTATCCTATATAATTCGATGCATGTGAGAGGCGCCTTTTCGGAAAAATATCGTCAAGTCAGTTCAAGCGGTTCAAATGATGCTCAGAGATGCGGGCCCCGAAAATCCAGAGCGTTCGGCAGCTATTACAGCCGGAAGATCGACAAAACACGCGCAGCTTCCCTTTTTATCCCCCTTATTATCTAAATTTGCCCCGGGTGCAAATTCGGATAAACCCTGATTTGTTGGAAAACAGATCCCCTTGATGAGCGATTAACCAAACGGCAAAAAGGAGAAACAACCATGAAAAAGAAGATTTTTGCGCTAGTCCTGTCCCTGGTCATGGCGGCCGCACTGCTTGTTGGCTGCGGCGGTCAGGACGCCCCCACGCAGGCCCCATCCCCATCCCAGCAGCCCGAACCCTCTCAGAGCGATGCATCTCATCCGGAAACCATCACCCTGAAGATTTCCCACAATTACGACTTTACCACCATTCCCGAAGCCGTCATCTCCGCCGCCGAGAGGCTGGAGAAGCGCTATGCGGAGGAAGGCCATCCGATCCACATTGAGTTTGAACGGGATTATCAGCGCATCGACTGGACCGAGTACAGCCAGAATCTGATCTTCGCCTTCAAAAACGGCAACTGCCCAGACATCTTCCCGGCCAGCGACGTCCCCAATATGGTGGCCTCCGGAATGCTTCTGGACCTCTCCGACCTGAAGACGGACGTGTTTGTAAACGGCGTGTTTTCTCCCTTTACGGTGGACGGAGCCGTATACGCCATGCCGTTTGATCTGCCTGTCCGGGTCATTTACTACAACAAGAGCGTGCTGGTCCGGCACGGCTGGACGCCGGAGGAAGCTGCCGCCCTTCCTGACAAGGTGGCCTCCGGCGAGTTCACCTGGGAGGATTTCGTCCAGCTCTGCAAGGACGTGACGGCCGACGGTTCCTGCCAGTGGGGACTCGCCCACCGCCCCGGTAACGGCCCCGATTTTCTGGATGTATTCCAGAGCCTGGGCGGCCAATACTACGATGAGAACGGCACGTTGGTTTTCGACGAGGAGGCCATGCTGCGCTTCTTCCAGTTTACCTATGACGCCGCCAACACCTGGGAGATCACCCCCCATGATCTGAGCCAGCAGGGCTGGCCCGCCATCAACGCCATGGCCGGTGATGGTACTGCGTTTGCTTACTACGGACCGATTTTCTCCGCCACCTATGTGGCGACCGCCGTGGAGAAGGACCCCGAGCAGTTCGCGGAGGACGTGGCCTTCATGATGTTCCCGGCCTCCCAGTACAACGACGAGCCGTTTGTCATCGCCGCTCCCCAGGCGACGGCGATCAGCGCCGTCACCAAGTATCCCGAGATCTGCAAGGACCTGCTGGCAGAGCTGGCCAACAACTCCTACGACATCCTGGCCGACCACGCGGATACCATCTTCGCCCTCTCCTCCATCAAGGCCGCCAACGAGCTGGAGTCCATCAAGAACAACCCGATTGTCCGTGACGTGGGGTATATGGCCGACCACGCCATTGCCGTTCCCAGCGTAGCGGGCATGGATACCTTCAACTCCCAGCTCCACACGGAGATCGTTCAGCTGGAGCTCGGCACCATTACCCCCGAAGAGGCCGTGGCCGATATGAAGATCCAACTGGAGCTGAATCTGGACGCGGACGAAATCATTTTCAAATAATGGAAGTACAGAATAGCTCGATCCCAAGCGAAGGAGCCGCCGGTCGGCGGCTCCTTCGGCGGTTTTGAAAAGGAGGCTGATGATGTGAGGCGGAAGAACAATATTCAGGCGTATACCTTTTTGTCTCCCTTCCTCGTTCTGGTCACGATACTATACATTTTTCCGGCGGTCCTGACGGTAATCATGGCCTTTACCGATTTGGACAAATCCTTTATCTGGAAGTTTGCCGGTCTCAAGAATTTTGAGCGCGTTTTCCGGGACCCCAATACCATGACCATTCTGAAAAATACCGCGATCTACGTGGGCGTGTGCATTCTGAGCGTCCTGGTGATTGATCTGATGTTCGCCGTTCTGACTACGCACTTTATCAAGACCGAGCGGACTTCGAGCTTTTTCAAGGGCGTGCTGATGATCCCCATGATCACCCCCGCGGTGGTCTACTCGGTGCTGTGGATCTGGCTTTTGGGTTCCACCGCCAACGGCGCGCTGAATCAGCTCTATATGCTTGTCAGCGGCGCCAGCGCCCCTGTGAACTGGATTGCGAGGTATCCCATGCAGGTGGTCATCATTGCCAAGCTGGTAACCAGCATCGCCTATGGGACTACCATCTTTTCCAGCGCCATCAACTCCATTCCGGAGAATCAGTTTAAGGCCGCGCGGGTAGACGGCGCAAAGGAGTGGGAGGTCGTCCGGTCCATCATCCTGCCCAATCTGCGCTTCCACATCATGTTTATTGCCCTGTGGGAGACGCTCGGCCTGCTCACGGACTACACGACGATTCTGCTGATCACGGATGGCGGTCCCGGCGTGTCCAGCGAGGTGTGGGCGCTCTCGGCGTATCACAAGGCGTTTATCAACGGCAAGTACGGCTACGGGGCCGCCATCTCTCTGATCCTGATTGCCATGGTACTGATCCTGATGATTGCCATCAGCGGCATCAACGCCCGTATGGAAAGGAGGGAGCGAAATGATGCGGCATAAAAACGAGACGCGCCCCTCCTATGAGATGCGGAAAGAGCATATTGCCGTCGCGGTCATGCTGCTGCTCTGCCTGCCCATCTTTTTGATTTACGTGTCCTTTTTCTCCCAGGCATTTTTCGTGGACGGCCACGTCTCCCTGCGAAACTTCCGCTTTCTCTACGAGACCATCGTGCTGGGGCAGTACACCGTGCCCGCCATGGGGCCCTCCTTTGCCAACACGGTGCTATTTACGGCCTGCGTCACCCTGGCGGAGGTGGTCGTCAGCCTCATGGCCGGTTACGCCCTGAGCCGCATTCAGTTTACCGGCCGCTCCGTTCTGCAAAAAATACTCCTTCTGCTGCGGCTTTTCCCCGGCGTACTGCTCCTGATCAGCATCCTCTATATCTTGATGGGTATGCGGCTTCTGAATACGATGGCGGGCGTCGTTCTGGTAGCGATTGCCCTGCGGCTGCCGGGCTCTACTTTTGTGATCCGCAACTTTTTCAACGACATCCCGCAGGACCTGGAAAATTCCGCCCTGGTAGACGGCTGCAACAGGCTTACCGCCTTTTTTCAGGTGATCATCCACCTGGTCAAACCGGGGATTGCCTCCATCGGCATGTTTTCCTTTATGAGCGCCTGGTCCAATTATCTGCTTTTTAATACGCTGATCCTCACCGGCAAGGTGCCTGTCATGGCGACCTATCTCAGAACCTTGAGCCTGAATGACCAGATGATCGCCGACTACGGGATCTTCTCCGCCATGGCGCTGGTATACATGCTCCCGGTACTCCTTTTCTTTATGATTTCTCAGAAATCCCTTATGAAAGGCGGCTTCTCAGGAGGTAAAGGCATATGATTCGTATTGAAAAACTGCGCAAGCAGTACGATCCCAAGACGGTGGCCCTGGACAATATGGACCTGGTATTTGAGGATTCCACGTTTGTGGCCCTGCTGGGTCCCTCCGGCTGCGGAAAGACCACGACGCTCAACTGCATTGCCGGTCTGCTGGAGCCAACCTCGGGAAAGATCTATTTCGGCGATAAGGACGTAACGAACCTCCAGCCCAAGGATCGGAACATCGGCATGGTATTCCAATCCTACGCGCTCTATCCCCATCTGAAGGTGATCGACAACATCGCCTTCCCCCTCAAGCAGAAGGGCATGAGCAGGGCGGAGCGCTATGCCAAGGCCCGGAAGATTGCCGAGATGCTCCAGATCGAATCCCTGTTGGAGCGGAAGCCCTCCCAGCTCTCCGGCGGACAGCAGCAGCGCGTATCCATGGCCCGCGCGCTGGTCAAGGAGCCGGACGTATTGCTCCTGGACGAGCCGATGAGCAACCTGGACGCCCGGCTGAAGATCGAGATCCGGGACGAGATCCGCCGGATCCAGCAGGAGACCGGCATCACGTCTATCATCGTCACCCACGACCAGGAGGAGGCCATGGCGATCGCCGACAAGATAGCCATCCTTGACAACGGCCGCATCCAGCAGTACGATACGCCGGAACGGCTCTATCACTATCCGGCCAACCTGTTCGTGGCCAAGTTTATGGGCAACCCGCCGATGAACTTCGTGGACGCCAGGCTGGACGCCGCGGGCGCGCATGTCTGCGGCGACGGCTTTCAGCTGGCCCTGGAGGAGAAAGACAGGGCGGGCGGCAGAAAATTTGCCGGTAGGGATGTAAAGATCGGCGTGCGCAGTCACCTGATGGCCGTCGAGACCGAGGAGCGTCCGCAGTCTATGCGGATGAAGCTCCAGATCGTTGAGAATCTGGGCAAGGAGCTGCTGATCTCCGGCATGGTGGGGAACAGCTTCGTCAGGGTCACCCTTCCCGAGGACCACGATCAGTTCGTGACCTATAAGAGACTGGCCGCCGGCGGAAGTCCCTACGTATGGCTGCAAATCACCGGCATTTACAATATTTTTGAGGCGGAGAGCGGCGTCAATATTGGATTGGAGCAATAGGGGTATGACATTTTGGGAAACCATCACCGCCGGAGCCGGGAAACGGCTCCTGATTGGCGGCCATAGAGGGCATTTATCGGAGGTCCGGGAGAACACCCTGCAAAACTTTGCCCAGATATTGGGGAGCGGCGTGGACTATATCGAAATCGATGTCCAGCTGACCGCTGACGACCAGGCTGTGATCTACCACGATCTGGAGCTTGGAGAGCGTTCCCCGCTGTCCGGGCGGATCCGGGACTACCGCGTGGAGCAGCTGAAGGCCGCCTTTCCGCTGAACACCCTGGACGAGGCGCTGGGCTGGTGCAGAGAGCACGGCATGGGCGTCCTGCTGGAAATCAAGAGCCGGGAGCTGGAGATGCACAACACGATGCCCGTCCTGGCCCGGCGAATCGTGGAGGCGCTTCGGAAGTATGACTTTTTTGATATGTGCGTCGTTTTCAGCGCCGACCATGCTGTGCTGAAACGAATCACTACCCTGGAGCCCCGGGTCAGACTGGCCCTGATCGTCCCCCATGTTCCCCACGACCCGGTGGGGCTCATGAAGGACATGGGAGCCGTCATCTACCTGTGCTTTTTAGAGAATCTCAGCGCCGAGCTGGTGGAAGAGCTTCACCGGGCGGGCTATCTGGTCGATGGCAGCGTGGTAAATACCAGGGAGCGTCTGGCCACCGCCCTGGAGCTCAACGTGGATATGATTGAAAGCGATTGTCCGGAAAAGATCCTGGAGCTCTGCCGCGAGTTGAGAGAGGGAGGCGTGGAACATCATGATTGACGTAGTGGACCTCCACACCCACACCATAGCCAGCGGACACGCCTATAACACCATCTACGAAATGGCCCGTTCAGCCAGTGGGAAGGGCGCGCAGCTTTTTGGCATCACCGATCACGCTCCCGCTATGGAGGGAGCGGCCAGCCGACACTATTTCCGCTCCAGCCGACGCATACCGCGGGAATTGTTTGGGATCCGCCTCCTGTTTGGCTGTGAGCTGAACATTATTGATCTGGATGGCCATGTGGACCTGGAACCGGAGTTTGCCGCACCGCTGGACTTTGCGGTAGCCAGTATGCACGATGTGTGCCTCACTCCGGGCACGCAGGCGGAAAACACACGGGCATATCTGAAGGTCATGAATCATCCCAAAGTAAATATCATCGGACATCCCGACGATGGCCTCTACCCGGTAGATTTTGACGCGCTGGCGCGATCCGCAGCGGAACACGGCGTGCTGCTGGAGCTGAACGAAGCCTCCGTCTGTCCGGGCAGCTACCGAAAAAACGCCCGGTGCAACGCCATAAAGATGCTGGAGTGCTGTGCAAAATATGGCGCCAAAATTATTGTCAGCAGCGATGCGCATATAGAATGTGACGTTCTGCGTCACACGAACGCCCTGGCGCTGCTGCAAGAGATCGGTTTTCCTGAGGAATTGGTCGTAAATCGCTCCGCAGAAGTGACCCTGGCCGTCTTGCGGGAAAAGAAATAAGAGAGGACCGGCCATTGGGCTTTGCCCAATGGCCGGTCCAACAGCTTTTGAACACATCCTCTCGTGCTATGCCCGCCAGGGACGGCAGGGGATCATCAGAGCGTCAGCTTTTCACGGCGGGCCTCCAGCTCCGCACGCATCTCGTCGGCGCAGGAGTCCAGCTTCCAGAAAATATTTGTGACTGCCAGCAGGACGCACAGAATGACGGGAATCCACATATAGCAGAACTGGATGCTCTGCTGCGCTGCGAGGCCCTGGGTGCTGGCCGCGCCGTCATAGCCGTTCATGCCCAGGTAGAGACCGATGATCCAGCTGGCCAGTCCCATGCTGGCCTTGACGAACAGGCCCTGGAAAGCGGCGATGGTGCCGGAGATGCTGCGGTTTTTCTTCCACTCGGAGTAGTCGATGGCATCGGGCTGCATGGCGAAGACGGTTCCAAATATGCCATAGATTCCCAGGCCCGTGATGACCAGGCCGGAGAGCTGGAAGGCGACGGAGGTCTGGTTGATGAGGATCAGGACATTGCCCGCCAGATAAATGGCGATGGACAGGAACAGGATGTTGCGCTTGCCGAATTTCTCCTCCAGCTTGGGCAGGCACAGCAGCATAGGCAGACCGGACAGGATACCCAGGAAGCCCACCAGTGTGGCCAGGTCCTCCCGCTGGAGATTGTACTTGAAGAAGTAGATGACGGTGGTGGAGCGCACCACATACAGGGCGAAGTAGAGGAAGTTAAAAATCATCACCAGCCATGCCTGTCCGGTCATGGCTTTGATATTATCCTTGAGGGCGCTGGTTTCATTCTGCACCGACGGGGGAACGACCTCCTCCGTACTGGCAAAGGTGAGGAAGAAAATCAGCATGGCGGCCACGCCGTAGACGCTCATAACGATGATCCATGCCATGGGGCTCTTGAACGGGTCGGCGATGCCGGGGTCCACGATGCCGCTCACAAACTTCACGAAGGGCGTGGTGATGGACATGACAATGGCGGTGCCCAGCAGGGCGCAGACCATACGGGTGGTCACCAGGATGTTCCGCTCGTTGGGGTCGGAGGACAGCCGGGGAACGATGGTGTTCAGAGGGATGTTGACCACCGTATAGGCGGTACACAGCAGGCAGTAGGTCACATAAGCCCAAATCAGCTTGCCGCTCTCGCTCAGATCTGGTACAATAAAGGTCAGCACGGTGAATACCGCGAAGGGAATTGCGCCGATGGCGAAGTAGGGCCGTCCCTGCCCCCATTTGGTGTGGGTCTTGTCTACGATCACGCCCATGATGGTGTCGGTGATGGCGTCGATCAGCTTGGTCACCAGCATCATGGTTCCAGCCGCCGCCGCGGCGATTCCGAAGACATCGGTGTAGAAAATCAGCAGGTAAGAGGACATGGTGCTGAATACCAGATTACAGCCCAGGTCGCCGATCCCATACCCGATTCGCTTTCCCCATTTACTTTTCATATCGTTTTCCTCTCATCTCACTATAACAAGACGCGCAGCGTCCTCATTTAGAAACAGGTGAACGCGCCGTCCAGCCCGAAGTCGGCGCCGGTGGTGAAGCTGCTGGTATCCCCCGCCAGATAGACGCAGATGGACTCCAGCTCCTCCGGCTTGCCCAGGCGGCCCATGGGCGCCATGGCGTTCCACTGGGCAATCAGAGGCTTCAGGGTCTCGGAGGACAGGGTCAGGTCGGTGCCGATATAGCCGGGGCTGATACTGTTGACCCGGACGCCCCGCTTGGCCCACTCCACGGCCAGGGATTTTGTCAGCTGGATGACACCGGCCTTGGAGGCGTTGTAAGCGCACTGGGGCTGGGGGACGTTGACGATGTGGGCGGACATGGAGGCGGTGTTGATGATGGAGCCGCCGCCGTGCGCCAGCATATACTTGCCGGCGATCGTGTCGGTCAAAAAGACGCTGTTCAGGTTCACATCAAGGTTTTTCTTCCACTGGGCGTAGGTCATCTCGTCCGCCGGGGCGTTGATGCAGATGCCCGCGTTGGCGTGGCAGAAGTCCAGCCCGCCCAGCTGCTGGATGACCTCGTCCACCATGGCCTGCACCTGGGCCTCGTCGGTCACGTCGCACTTCAGGGCAATGACCTTGCGGCCGGTGGCCCGGGCGATCTCCTGTGCGGTAGCCTGCGCGGTCTCCAGATCCATGTCCACGATGGCCACGTCCGCGCCCGCCTCAGCGAAAGCGGTGGCGGTGCATTTGCCGATGCCCCGGGCAGCGCCGGTAACAAAGCCCTTCTTGCTGTCCAACCTCATTTTCTCAATGATCCCCATGGTGTGTTCCTCCGAATAATCAAATTCATTATATAAAATGATTTTATATAATGTACTTATATAATAGCAAGTGGATACCGATTTTTCAATCCGCAGAACCGCCAAATAAATGGGCGCGTTTTTGTGGAGACCGCACAATTTTTGGCGGGCTATTGTTATATTTCACAAGTTGGGGGTTGCTTTTTTTAGGCAAATAAGCTAGACTCATTTTGCAAAATGAATTACCAGAAAGGCGGACCCGATATGGAAAAGCTCTCCATGAACGATATACGCAAAAAGAATTACTCCGACGTCTACCGCCTGATCTATCAGGAACAGCGCATCTCGAAATCCAGAATTGCGTCCGCCTTAGAGATGAGCCTGCCTACGGTCACACAGCACCTGTCCTCCATGGAGGCGGAGGGACTAATAGAAAAACAAGGCCAGCTGGCCTCCGGCATTGGCCGCAAGGCGACGGCCTACCGGATCAGACCGGCAGCGCGGGCCGCCGTGGGGGTAGAGGTGCTTCCCCAGCGGGCGTCCGCCGTGGTCATTGACCTGTATGGGACCGTGATCGCAAAAAAAGAGCGCCCCCTGGCCTTTTCTCAGGAGGGCGCGTATTTCAAGAGCCTTGCCGGGCTGATTCGGGAGGCACTGAGTGACGCCGGTATTCCTGACGGGGCGATTCTGGGCGCGGGCATCGGGATGCAGGGCCTTGTGACCGAGAACGGGCGGGAGATGCTCTACGGCAAAATATTGGACTGCACCGGTCTGACCGTAGAGCCGCTGGAGGAACAACTGCCGTTCCCGATCCGCTTCGTCCATGACGCCGAGTGCGCCGCCGAGTTGGAGCGGTGGCGCCATCCGGAATTGACAGATGCCGTCTATCTCTCCCTGGGAGAGCATCTGGGGGGCGCAATGATTTCCGATGGGAAAATTCAGCGGGGACGCACCGGACGTACCGGCACCTTTGAACATATGACCTTAGTGGAGGGGGGACGGCTGTGCTACTGCGGGAAATATGGCTGCGTGGAGTGCTATTGTTCCGCAGACGCGCTTTTGCAGAGCGGGGAGACACTAACGGAATTTTTCTCCTTACTGCGCAAAGGAGATGAGCAGAAGCTTGAGCGGTGGGCGGAGTATTTGTCCTGGCTTGCAATGGCGCTGAACAATATTCACATGGTTATGGACAGCGTGATTGTACTGGGCGGGCACGTTGCGCCCTATTTGATGCAGGACGACCTTGACAGGCTGTTTGGGGTGATCCAGGAGCGGACCGCCTTTCCGGAGAGCAGAAACTTCCTGCGCTTGGGGGTACAGGAGGATGATATTATTGCGACCGGAGCGGCGATTCCCTTTGTCTGCTCGTTCCTCGGGGCGGTCTGATGATTCATTGAAACTGCTATTAAATGATGAAAAGTTTATAAACCGACAAAACCGCGTCTTGACAAGATGGTGTGCGCCCTTTATTATAAGGTAGAATCTTCAAAACAACCGGAGGCCGCGCTTATGGCAGAACGGATTACCAGCCGTGCCAATCCCCTTATGGTCCATATCCGCAAGCTGACCTCCTCCCGCGCCTACCGGTATGAGACCGGGGAGTACCTGGGGGACGGCGTGAAGCTGCTGGAGGAGGCCGTCCGATGGGGCGTAGCGCTGACTGCGGTAGTGCATACGCCCGGGACGGCGCTGCCGCCGCTCTCCGAGCGCGTGCGGGTGGTGGAGACGCCGCCGGACGTCATGCGCTCCATCAGCCCCATGGAGGCCCCCCAGGGGGTCCTGTTCCTGGCGCAGATCCCGGCGCTGAAGCCTCCGCAGGCGCTGCCGCAGGGGCGGTATCTGGCCCTGGAGGGGGTACAGGACCCGGGAAACGTGGGGACGATCCTCCGCACGGCCGATGCCTTTGAGGCGGACGGTCTGCTCCTCCTGCCTGGGTGCGCGGATCTCTATAACCACAAGACGGTGCGCAGCTCCATGGGGGCCATATTCCGATTGCCGGTGTGGAGCTGTACGCTGGAGGGACTGCGGACGCTGGCGGAGGCGTCGGGCCTGCCCCTGCTGGGGGCCGCGCTGCGGACGGATACGGTGGATGTCAGAGAGGCCGACCTGTGCCGGGGGATCATCCTCCTGGGCAGCGAGGGGCGAGGACTGAGCGGCGTTGCGCTGGACGCCTGCGGACAGACGGTCCGCATCCCGATGGCGGAGCGGTGCGAGTCGCTCAACGTAGCGGCGGCCGCCGCCGCGCTGCTCTGGGAGGGCTACCGGCGCGAGGCGAAGATAGAAGCAAAAATGCCGTCCCTCCGGGGCGGCATGGAAGGGGGATCCCATGGCACAGGTTAAATACTGGATCTGGCTGGCCAATCTCCACGGGGTGAGCCGCCAGATCAAGCTGGCTCTCCTGGAGCAATTTGGTGATCCGGATAGGATTTACTACGGCGAAAAGGAGGAATACTTCCTAACGCCGGGGATGACCCGGACGGCGGCGGAGAACCTGGAGAACAAGAACCTGGAGGCGGCGGACCGGATCCTGGGGGAGTGCGACCGCCTGGGGATCCGGGTCATCACCATGCAGGACGCGGCGTATCCCGACCGCCTGAAGAACATCTTTGAGCCGCCGCTGCTGCTGTACGCCCAGGGGCGGATGCCGCAGTTCGACGACGAGGTGGCGGTGGCGATGGTGGGAACGCGCCGGGCCTCGCCCTACGCGATAGAGCAGGGCGAGCGGCTGGCCTTTCAGATGGCCGGATTGGGGGCGCTGATCGTCTCCGGTCTGGCCGCAGGGGGCGATGCCGCGGCCCACCGGGGCGCGCTGCGGGCGGGCGGCTTTACCGCCGCGGTCATCGGCGGAGGCCACGACATCATTTACCCCAGGGAGAACCGGGAGCTGTATGCGGACATCGCCGCCCGGGGCGTGATCCTCTCCGAGTACCCGCCGGGAACGGAGCACAGGGGGATGCACTTCCCCGTGCGCAACCGGATCATCAGCGGATTGAGCCTGGGCGTGGTGGTCATCGAGGCCCCGGCGTCCAGCGGCGCGCTCATTACGGCCAGCCGGGCGCTGGACCAGGGCAAGGACGTGTTCGTCATCCCCGGACTGGTGGGGGACTACCACTGCGCGGGCAGCAACGCCCTGCTTCGCGACGGGGCGGGCGTGGCCACGGACGCCTGGGATGTCCTCAGCGGCTACGCCGGAAAATTCCCCCACAAGATCCGCTCCCTGCGGGTGGAGGAGCCCCGGCGGTTCGGAGGCGCGAATCCGGGGAAGCCGAAGGCGGAGAAAAAGGAGCCCGCACCGCCCGTACAGGCAGAGAAGCCCCTGCTGGACCTGACCGGGGACCACGGGCTCACCGACGACCAGATCCGGATCGTCAAGGCCCTGGAGGGCCGCACGGTGCAGGTGGACGACCTGATTGAGGAGACGCAGATTCCCACCCGGCGGATCCTCTCCGCCCTGACAGTGCTGGAGCTGGACCGCATTGTGGCGCAGGAGAGCGGGAAACGCTTCTCCCTGCTGGTTGCACTGCGACACAGCGCCGTTCCCTGAGCGAAGCCCAACAGCGATTTGTTTTCGCTTCGCCCACGATATTTCGTTAAGAATATGGGCGGCGGTCCGAATGCAGGTCATCCGGACCGCCGCCCAGGAGGACGTAATGGCAAAATCCAATCTCGTGATTGTAGAATCTCCCGCCAAGGCAAAGACCATCGGCAAATATCTGGGGCCCCAGTACCAGGTGAAGGCCTGCATGGGCCACCTGCGGGACCTGCCCAAGAGTACGCTGGGCGTGGACATTGAGAACAGCTTTGAACCCAACTATCGCCCCATCAAGGGCAAAGAGGACATCATCAGCGACCTGAAGAAGTCCGCCAAGGCCAGCGACATGGTCTATCTGGCCACCGACCCGGACCGGGAGGGGGAGGCCATCAGCTGGCACCTGAAAGAACTGCTGGGGCTGAAGGACGAAAAAGCCCGTCGGGTGACCTTCAACGAGATCACCAAGCGGGTGGTCAACGAGTCCATCGCCCGGCCCCGCGAGATCGACCAGAGCCTGGTGGACGCCCAGCAGGCCCGGCGGATCCTGGACCGGATCGTGGGCTACCAGCTCTCGCCCCTGCTGTGGAAGAAGATCCGCAGCGGCCTGTCCGCCGGACGGGTCCAGTCCGTGGCCACCCGGATGGTCTGTGACCGGGAGCATGAGATCGCGGCCTTCCAGCCCCAGGAATACTGGTCCCTGGATGCCCGGCTCAGTCCGGACGGTGCCGAGCGCAGCGCCTTCCTGGCCCACTACCACGGGGAAAACGGGAAGAAAAAAGAATTGACCTCCATCGAGGAGGTCAACGCGGTGGTGGAGGCCGTCAAGCGGGAGGCGTTTACCGTGAATGCCGTGAAGCGGCAGGAGAAGCAGCGCTCCCCCGCCGCCCCCTTTACCACCTCCACGCTCCAGCAGGAGGCCAGCCGGAAGCTGAGCATGACGCCCCGGCGGACCATGGCCATCGCCCAGCAGCTCTATGAGGGCGTGGACATCTCCGGCGAGGGCACAGTGGGTCTTATCACCTATATGCGTACCGACTCCCTGCGGCTCAGCGACGAGGCCCTTGCCGCCGCGCGGGGCTTCATCAAGGGGCGGTACGGCGAGAGCTACTGCCCCGCCGCCCCCCGGACCTACAAGACGAAGGCGGGGGCGCAGGACGCCCACGAGGCCATCCGCCCCAGCGATGTGGAGCTGACGCCGGAGCGGGTGAAGAAGGATCTGACCGGCGACCAATACCGGCTGTACTGGCTGATCTGGAGCCGGTTTGTGGCCTGCCAGATGTCCAATGCCGTCTATGACGCCGTGTCCGTGGAGATCCGGGCGGGGATCCACAGCTTCCGCGCCAGCAGCAGCAGTCTGAAATTCTCCGGGTACACCGCCGTCTATGAGGAGGGCAAGGACGAGGAGAAGGAGGAAAAGGAGGGCAAGCTGCCTCCCCTCACCGAAGGGCAGGCGCTCAAAAGCCTGGACTTCCAGCCGGGGCAGCACTTCACCCAGCCGCCGCCCCGGTACACGGACGCATCCCTCATCCGGGCGCTGGAGGAAAACGGCATCGGCCGGCCCTCCACCTACGCGCCCACCGTCAGCACCATCTTAGACCGGGAGTATGTGGTCAAGGACGGCAAGTATCTCCACACCACGCCGCTGGGCGAGGTGGTCAACGGACTGATGGAGGACAAATTCTCCGACATTGTGGACACCGGTTTCACCGCCAGCATGGAGAAGGGTCTGGACGACGTGGAGGCGGGCAACAAACAGTGGAAGGAGCTGCTCGCGGAGTTCTACACCCCCTTCCGGGCGGAGCTGGAGAAGGCGGAGAAGGACCTGGAGGGCGTGCGCCTGAAGGTGCCCGACGAGGAGTCCGACGAGGTCTGCGACGAGTGCGGACGGAAAATGGTCATCAAAAGCGGACGGTTCGGGCGGTTTCTGGCCTGTCCGGGGTATCCGGAGTGCACCTTTACGAAACCGCTAGTGGTGGCAATGCCCGGGCGGTGCCCCAAGTGCGGGAGCCGGATCATGAAGCGCACCGGCAACAGCAAGAAGACGGGGAAACAGTACACCTATTACTGCTGCGAAAAGCTGACCAGCAAGGACGAGAACAACCGGTGCGACTTCATGACGTGGGACGTGCCCGTGGCGGACGACTGCCCGATGTGCGGCCAGACCATGTTCAAGAAGGCCGGGAAGGGATTCAAGCGGCCCTTCTGCATCAACGAGGCTTGCGAGAATTTTACGCCCGAGGAGAAGCGGGGCGGCTGGAAGAAGAAACCCGCCGAGGGGGAGGAGGCTGCGCCGGAGGAGGCAGAGGCCAAGAAAACGGCGAAGAAGTCTGCAACGACGAAAAAGCCTGCTGCGGCGAAGAAAACTACGGCCGCCAAAAAGGCCACAACTGCCAAGAAGACGACTGCGGCGAAAAAGACTACGAAAACTGCCGCGAAGAAGTAATTTATACGCGGGAGAGCTCCTGCCCGATGGAAAAACCGGAACAGAACGCGGCCTCCAACTCCAGATCGTGGAGGACGTTTTGCTCATACAGAAAGTTCTCCAGCTTTTTCATTTCGTCCGGGTTCAACCGCTCCTGGAGGGCTTGCAGATTTTTCTCCAAAAGTTTTGAGTTTTCACAGTATTGCTCATAGTCCTCCATGCCGCAGGTGATCCGGGCTCTGGAGCCGTATTGGTAGAGGGTGCGCATTAGCTCGGTCATTGAAATCACTCCTTAAATAATATACCAAACGGAACAATTTAAGTATAATTGATCCGTTTGGTATTGTCAAGGCTTTTGGAGAAAAATAATGATTAAATTGTCGGAACGAATGTTGGAACTGCGAAAGAGTAAGAGATTGAAGCAAAAAGAAGCGGCAGAGTTGAGCGGGCTGGGCTATATGTCCTATATCCGTTATGAAAGAGGAGAACGGGAGCCCAATGTCTCAGCTCTTTGGAAAATCGCGGATTTTTATGGCGTTTCGGTGGATTATTTGATTGGCAGGAGCGATACGCCGTGATCCCGTAGGGGCGCACAATGTGCGCCCCTACGGATGCGGGGATACACAAGATATTCAGCGAGGAAACCAACATGAACGTAACCGTTATCGGCGCGGGGCTCGCAGGGAGCGAGGCGGCCTGGCAGCTGGCACAGCGGGGCGTGCAGGTCACGCTCTGGGAGATGAAGCCCCGGAAAATGTCCCCCGCGCACCATACGCCGGAGTTCGCGGAGCTGGTCTGCTCCAACTCCCTGCGGGGCGCAGGGCTGGAAAACGCCGTGGGACTGCTCAAGGAGGAGCTGCGGCGACTGGGGAGCCTCATCCTGGAGGCGGCGGACGCCACCCGGGTGGAGGCAGGCGGCGCACTGGCGGTGGACAGGTACGGATTTTCTGCCTATGTCACCCGGGCGGTGCGGAGCCATCCCAACATCACGGTGATGGAGGGCGAGGTCACGGAGCTTCCGGAGGGCGAGGTCCTCGTGGCCACGGGGCCGCTGACCAGCGACGCGCTGGCGGCGCACCTGCTGGAGCGCACCGGCGGCGAGGAGGCCGCGCTGCACTTCTTCGACGCCGCCGCGCCGCTGGTGAGCTTTGAAAGTCTGGACATGTCCCGGGCGTGGTTCGCCAGCCGGTACGACAAGGGGACGGCGGACTACGTCAACTGCGCGCTGGAAAAAGAGGAGTACCAAGCCTTCTGGCGGGAGCTGTGCGAGGCGGAGGAGGCGGAGGTCCACGGGTTCGAGGACCGGAACGTCTTCGAGGGCTGTATGCCGGTGGAGGTCATGGCCCGGAGGGGCGAGGATACGCTGCGGTACGGGCCGCTCAAGCCCCGGGGGCTCAGGGACCCGTCCACCGGGCGGGAGCCCTACGCGGTGGTACAGCTGCGGAAAGACAACGCCGAGGGGACCATCTACAATCTGGTGGGCTTTCAGACCCACTTGAAGTTCGGGGAGCAGAAGCGGGTGTTCTCCATGATCCCGGCGCTGAAGGACGCGGAGTATGTGCGCTACGGCGTGATGCACCGGAATACGTATCTGGACTCGCCGCGGCTGCTGGACCGGTACTATCGGCTGAAGAAGGAGCCGCGGATCACCTTTGCCGGGCAGATGACCGGCGTGGAGGGGTACGTGGAGTCCGCCGCGTCGGGGTTCCTGGCGGCGGTGGAGCTGGCGCGGAGGCTGGTGGGGAAAGCGCCCATCGATTTCCCCAGGGAGACCGCCCTGGGGGCGCTGGGGTTGTATATCTCGGATGAAACGGTGAAGGAGTTTCAGCCGATGAATATCAATTTCGGGATCATTGCCCCGTTGGGGTACAAGGTGAGGGGTAAAAGGAATAAAAATCAGGAGATTTCCAGAAGGTCGCTGGAAATCATTGAGCGGCTGAGACCGGACATTATTTAATTGGCAAGGTCTGCCGCCCTGTAGGCGGCGTCCACTTTTTTCTTTCCGAAACCCCGGGACCTACGCGGCCCCGGACTCCGCGCCTACTTTTGCCGCGCGGCAAAAGTAGGCAAAAACGCGCTTAAACCTACGGTTTAAGAATCCCTTGCGGGAGCGGCTCGGAGCGCCGCTCCCTATGCGGGGGATTTGCGAAGTGCGATTCAGGATTTATTAGGCGAAGCCACCGAATTTCAGACCCTACGGGCATCTGATCTAGTGGTCTGGTAC